>CAXTNZ010000043.1:0-32347 GCA_964245695.1 uncultured bacterium
TATTGAGAGGGCTGGCCGTATAACCCTATCCAAACTTACGCCGCAGTGTACTAGTCTGTTCCCGCAGAAATTTGTAGCTAAGACTGAAAAAACCATTAGTTTCAGCACTCTCAATTAGCTCTCTGGCAACAGCGTTTTCTTCTGAATCTTCAGGGAGTAGTGATGGACTG
Organism: uncultured bacterium; assembly: GCA_964245695.1. GTDB lineage: Bacteria > Cyanobacteriota > Cyanobacteriia > Cyanobacteriales > Nostocaceae > Hassallia. Next base: position 171 of record CAXTNZ010000043.1, read on the forward strand.
CTAAATCGCTTTTCTAACGCTAGGAGAATATCTTTAGATTCATACACTAACTCTCCCTCAATTTTCGCTGCGGGGACAAGGGTTGTAGGAACAAGGTCAGTGTACCATTTGGGTTTGTTACTCAGGTCAATAAACTCCGTCGCAAATGGAATTTCCTTTTCTTCTAGAGCAAACCAAACCCGCTCGCAGAAAGGACACCAGGAGTTAGTATCTCGATAAAGTAAAACTGGTGGTGTCGTATCTGGAGGAAGTTTTTCTAAACTGCTGGGTATGGGAGCAGTAGAAGGAGATTGTCCCGGTCTACGCACTCTTCGAGCAGAGGTATTTTGTTGGGCAATTTCTAACAGTTGTTCCCAATTAGATACTGTGGTTTGAATTGACATTTTGCACCTCTTGCATTAAACTTAATTTTACAAAATTTTCCGAAAATATCGGTGTCAGGCTAAAGTCTGCACGGACTATGAAAACTGTTTTAGAGTTAGCGTTCGCCTGACTGACTAGTAGTGGTCAAAACAGTATACTCTTGATAATTCATTACGATCCACTAACTGTAGAATTATAACTTAAATAGTTGTTGAATCACTATTATCATCACGACTAGGATAGATAGGTTTTTTAACTTTATCCTCACTCCGTGATTCCCAAATATCATCACGTATTCTCTGTTCATTATCTACTAATAATTGTAGATGTTCCGGTAATTTCGTTTGTTGCCATACAGACCATAATTCACCATCTAACAAGTCTCTTTCAATTTTTCCAAAAAACATTTATCCATCCTCCATTTAGGCAAAAGTTAGTTTTGATAGAAATCCGAAATTTTTTCTGGATATATTTGCATCTGTAAGTGTACATTTATATAAATAAGAATTAAAAAACAGATATTAATCGTCCTTCATATTGTTTGTTGATAAAATCTTTAGCTTGTGAATGATTAAGCAGCTTGTTCAACTTCTGAATTTTCGGTTCACTTTCTCGACCCTGTAATGTGACTAATGCCAGAGCATACTTATTGTCCTTAGCTGTCTCCTGTCCCATAGATTGTGGTTTTATGCCATCTTTAGCAACAGTTTGAGGTGAGGAAACAATGAAGTCCACATCATTAATAGCCCGAACTACTTGTACTCCTTAGCCCTTTATCCACCTCAAGAATGCTAGTTTCGGCGATACGGGCAAAGAACGGAATCGCTGCCAAAGTCAGGGGAACCAGCGCTGCTGTGCTACCGATGGAAGTCCCGACTATCAATCGCGTCAGTGGTGTCAAAACCACCAGCAGAATGATGAAGGGAAATGAGCGTCCGGTATTAACTACAGCACTTAGTACCTTGTGCAACTTTGGAGATTCGAGAATGTTGTTGGATGCAGTCATCACTAACAGCAAACCCAAAGGCAAGCCTAAAATTACAGCCACCAAAGCTGATATACTTACCATGTAAAAAGTTTCAAACATTTGCTTGCCAGAGACTTTCAAGCAATTCTTGCCCTTGCATCAATGCACCTCCACTTCAAACTCTGACTCATGGAGATATTCAAGAGCTTGGCGTATCTTATCTCCCTCTAGTTCAACTTGAAACTGACCGATACGGCGATCGCCTATTGTTTCCACACTACCGCGCTCGGATGTTGACATCGACATCAAAACGGCGTGCTAGCATTGCAAATATCGGCACCTGCGCTACTTCATGCATTTGTCTCATGGCAAAATTTCCTTTGATAAAGCTTATAACCTCACCCCTTTCTCCGGCTCCCCTCTCCTTATTAAGGAGAGGGGCTGTCTTGTGAGGTATTTTTGTTATAAGTGATTAACCGAACCTGATATTATTAACTAATTGAAGAAAGTTCAGGATTAGGAATATCAAGCAGATAAGAAATCACCTCTTTCCGCCAAGCGTCGTAAACTAACTCAATTCCCTTAATCTCAGAACCATTCGCTCGTCGAGCATCTTGCCAGCGCTGTTTAATATAAGCACTACGCCGTTGTTGAATTTCCTCATCAAGTTCTAATAGCTGTGCCGCAAGTTCAGCTTTTTCGCTCTTGTGAGGCTTTCTCAAATTGTTTGCGCCACCAGTTAGCAACCGTCTCACGATGAACCGCTTCATCATCATGGAATCGCTGGCTACTCTTGTTGGCTAGTTCCAAGTCGCCGATTTTCGATGTGCGTTTATTGAACACAACCTGGGGCAGTATATGGTGTTCGTAGTGCAGTTCAAAGGCGATGAACCCCAGCCAGTTGCGATAGGGTACATCTCCAATGAATTCCCAATGGCGTTCAACTTCCTTGCGGATATCGTCGATGGGATCGCGTTCTGTAAGCGCAATAATTCGTTCTCTAAATGCGATCGTCCGTATATGCCCGAAGGGTTTCCTCCAGAAACCCTTCCCTCGAATCGGAGATTCGAGGCAACAAAGCGGAGCTTTGTTGGGGCATAGGACGCGCTCCGCGATCGCATGTGCGCCATCATCCCCAATTTGTCTGCTCAATATCAGATGCAAGTCAGGATCGGGAATTAACCAAATTGCCTTGCTAGCAGCTTGGACAATAAACAAATCGTGACCTGCTGTTGCTGTCCAGTAGTCGTAGAAATTTGACTTTTCTTCCTCTGTAGCAGGTGGTCGAACGCCATCTTTACGGATGGTTGGGATGTGAGGGGCATGTTTGGCAATCAGTTTGTTGAGGTTTTCTTGCTCAAACTCTATATTCCATGTGCGAGTAAGGGTTGCAGTCATCACAGTTTCCTTTGTAGATGCAGCATTATTTCAATCGTTAACGCTTACCAGTTGCGGCAGTTTGTCCAAGGGAATATCTAAGAAATAGGAAAGTACCTCTCGCCGCCAAGCGTCGTAAATCACTGGCAAAGGTTCAATTTCACATCCAATGGCGCGATGAGTAATTTGCCAATGCTCCTTAAGATAGATATTTCGTCGCCGTTGACCTTCTTCATCTAGTTCCAATACCTGTGCAGCGAGTTCTGTTTTCTCCCCTGGCGAGGCTTGGTCATACTTGCGTTGCCACCAATCTGCAACCCCTAAGCGGTGAAATGCTTCATCAGGCAAGATTCTCAGAGGCGCGAAGCTTGCTGATTCCGGGTCATTAATCTTTGTTGTGCGACTATTGAGAATCAAAGAAGCAACAATATGTAGTTCGTAGTGCAATTCAAACGCCAAAAAACCTTGCCAGTTACGAATGGGCAAATCCCCCATATAATCCCAATGCTTTTGTACTTGCCGTTGTATGTCCTCAATCGGGTTGCGTCCGGATAGTGCTTGCACACGCCTGCGAGTATTTTCGGCGTGTGCCCCATCATCACCAATTTGTTGGCTCAAAAATAACTGAAGTTCTGGATCGGGAATTTGGTCAATTACCTTAGCGCAAACTTGGACAATGAATAGGTCATGGGCTGCTCCGGCTATCCGAAAGCGATAGAAATTCTCTATTTCCTCTTCTGTTACAGGAGGTCTTGGCTCATGTAAGCGCTTTTTGGGAAGGTGAGGAGCGTGTTGAGCAAACAATTTATCTAGGATTTCAGCTTCTAAGTCAGTTGTCCAAGCTGGACGGATAAGGGTTGCGGTCATATTTTTTCTCGTGTGGATTGTGTTTTTTTCGGTTTTGGAGTTTTCCGCTTCTTCTAACAGAGGTGGTGTAAAGTTGTATAATTTGAGCCTTATGCAAAATAATCGAAAAACGAACCGCACTCTTACGCGCAAAGGAGACAAAGATTCATAGGTTAAGAAGAGTGCCATTACTGAATCCTCCTTTTGAAATTTAAAAACTCTGCGTACCCTTCGGGTTCATCAGTACGAATAGAACGCCAGTCCGCTTAACGCTCTCTAACCCGCGCACGCGGCTGGCTCCGGAAACCGACCCCGCCGACTGATTCACCTCTGCGCTAACCTCCGCGCTCCTCTGCGTTTAAAAACGCGCTCGTTTTTACGCAAATCTTTACTTAGTATTACGCTACCAAATGCAAAGAACTCACTCGCGGCATAATCTCCTGAGCAAAACGTTTCATTTCCGGCGCGAAAGGTTGGAATTGCAGCATGAAGGTATCAATTCCTACGTTTACAAAGTCGGCAATGCGAGTAGCTACGGTGTCGTAGCTGCCAACTAATCCTGCTGCTGTGCCGCCGTTACTTCCCACACCTGGATATTTCGCCATATTTTTAAACATAACAACTTCAGAATCTACGCCTTTGAGAAGTTCTGAGCGGTCATCTTGCGCTACCAGTGCTGTCAATCTTTGATATTCCTCTTGTGCCTCTTCATCTGTGGGTCGAGCAATAACAAAGGCTGACATCCCAAAGCGTAGCGGTTTGGGATGAAATCGCGTTTTTTTGGAAACCTGGGCAATTGTCTGTCGCACTACTTCCAAGGGACGACCATTGAGGAAAAATACATCTGCCTCTTTTGCTGCCAGCGCTTGTGCTGGTTCTGACTCACCCCCTAGATACACTCGCGGATGAGGTTTTGCTACTGGACGTGGTTGCAAGCTGAGGTCACTAATGTGAAAGTAGTCTCCTTTGAAGTTTACCCGTTCTCCACTCCACAATGCCTTGACTACCCGCAGCCACTCTTCGGAATAGCGGTAGCGCTCATCGTGGGGAAGAAAGGAAATCCCCGATTTCTCCATTTCTGGCTTAAACCAAGCGCTGACTAAGTTGATGGCAAAACGTCCCGACGCGATCGCATCAATGCCTAATGCCATCTTTGCTAAAACCACTGGATGAAATAGTAGCGGCTTAACAGCAGCGATAATCTCAATAGAATTAGTCGCTTCAGCAAGAGCTGCTGCTGCTGTCCAAGTTTCGAGTTGATCTAATTCTTGGTTTCTAGGATTGATAATGTGTTCAGCTATCAAAGTTGTAGTGAAACCGCACTGTTCAGCCAACTGGATCAGCGCTTTGGCTCTTTTGTAGCTGGCATCACGCGGTTCTAGAGGATGGTTCATCGCGCCGCAGTTGCCATAAACGGGAATCCAAATCCCGTAGCGAGGCTCAGACATAGCTTTCAAGAACCCTTGTAATAGGATATTAGAAGTCTGATTTCGACAAAAGAATGCAATTGAATTTTTCAAGTAACCGATCTATTACTTAATGTACGGTAAATTAATCGACATACCGTAGTATTGACAAATATAATTATGAGAGTTACACAAATTGCACTGAAAAGCAAGGGGTAATGAAAATTTGGCGATCGCTCGTATGTTGCCCGACATTCGCGCTCGCGATCGCGCTTTGGACAGTTAAATTTTGTATCAGTTCCACCAATGTGTGCGTCATAATTCTTTTTATATGATGTACACCGCGTACAACCAGGAGGATCGTCATATGAAAATCTCGCAAGTGAGCGTTATTGATATCAGCGGGTTGGTCAAAAAAAGCGCCGATTTGACGATCGCATCTCAAATCGGGCAAGCGTGTCGCGAGTGCGGGTTTTTCTATATCGTCGGACATGGCGTGGATGAAAAGTTGCAGCAAAGGCTGGAACAACTCAGCCGACAGTTTTTCGCCCAGGATCTCGAAACTAAACTAGAAATTCGCATGGCTTTGGGTGGTAAAGCATGGCGCGGGTACTTCCCGGTTGGAGGTGAACTAACATCCGGCAAACCTGACCTGAAAGAAGGTATTTACTTTGGCGCGGAACTGGGAAAGGATCACCCACTTGTGCAAGCCGATACCCCCATGCACGGTTCTAATCTCTTCCCTGACAACATACCTTTATTCCGGGAGACAGTGCTGGAATATATGGAGGCAATGACGCAACTTGGACACACATTAATGGCTGGTATTGCTCTGAGTCTAGGGCTGGAAGAGTCCTATTTTGCTGACCGTTACACATCAGATCCGTTGACCTTGTTTCGTATCTTTAACTACCCTCCAGATTTATTACCGCCTGATGATGAACACAGGTGGGGAGTCGGAGAACATACCGATTATGGCGTTTTAACCATTCTCAAACAGGACGATTCCGGGGGATTGCAGGTGAAGTCAAAGTCAGGTTGGATCTCTGCGCCTCCTATTCCCAATTCCTTTGTATGCAATATCGGGGATATGCTAGATCGCATGACGGGAGGATTGTATCGTTCTACACCTCACCGCGTTCAGAATTTGTCGCGAGGCGATCGCCTTTCGTTCCCCTTCTTTTTCGATCCGAATTTCGATGTTGAGGTGAAGCCCATTCAACTATCGGTGGTGGTGAATGATGATAAGCAACAACGGTGGGATAAAGCTAGCGTTCACGACTTTCGCGGGACTTATGGTGATTATGTGTTGAGTAAGGTGTCGAAAGTGTTCCCAGAGTTAAGGCGATCGCAACTCATAGGACTAGATTAGGACTTACGCAGAATGATGAAAAAACAAACCTTACTAGGCGCAAAGGACACAGAAGTTGAGAGTTTGGGAGAGTTTTTGCGTAAGTCCTATACATAATTTCACAGTTGCTTAAGACAGCACCGTTTTTTGATACCGGAGTAGTCTGGAATGTAAATGACAATTCCAACCAGTTGCAAAAACAAAATTTTTTAGCTGCTGTGGGTTTAGGAGTGGAATGGCAACCCATACCTAAAATGAATGTCAGACTCGATTATGCGCTTTCCTTGGTAAATTTAGATGACCGAGGTAAAAATGCTCAAGATGACGGGTTTTATTTTAGTGTCAGTACAAGTAATTTAATAGTGTTTGAATTAACTATGATTCCTAAACAGAGAAACCCGGTAACTTGTGCGAAACCGGGTTTCTCATCGCGTAAGGATTCAGGTGGCGGGGGTATTGACAAAGGGGACGCTTGAGGGAGAGTATCGCAATCATGAACCAAAACCTGCCTCAAAAAAAACTAGACCGGGAAAGTCTGTACCAACTGTCCAAAGAACAGCTGAATCTATCCCACTAATACCAGAAATGTGATAATCTGCTTTTCAAATCAGAAGGGTGTATCACATTATGGCTGGGCGGTTTGAAGGATTAACGAACTTAGAATGGAGGCGGTTTGAAGATATATTCCCTAAAGAACTAGAAAAGCGCGATACCTTCGGTAAGCTTCGCTAACGCTCCATTGCCACATGCTCCATTCCGTCATGTGGTTAACACCTTAGTATATATATTGATAACAGGATGTCGTTGGTGTGATGTTCCATTCATGAGAAATTTGGGCATCAAAGAGTGCAGCACACAGATGGCTACAACGTTGGCAGGCAGATGGAACCTGAGAAAATTTACTCTTCACGTATACTAGGAATTGCAGAAGAGAAACGATTAATTAACTGGAGTTACGGCGCGGTGGACGGGTCTTTTTCCCCCAGGCAAAGGTGGCGGTGAGGGTGTTGCGTATGGTCATAAGGGTAAGGGAGTTTTGATACATACTCTCACTGAGGGTAATGGGATGCCCTTGGCTAATTGCACGACGCCTGCCAATGGCAATGAACGAGAGCAGGTTATACCGCTTCTAGATAGCGTCAAAGTCAAAACTAATAAACCCGGTAGACCACGTAAACGAGTTAAAGTACTTGCTGAGGTCTAAAGGTTATGATTCACTCGTACAAATACCATGTCTACTTCTTACCTGTCTGTGGAGCAAGTTATATTTAGGACTTACGCAAGGTCATGGAAAAACGAACCGCAGAGGCGCAGAGGACACAGAGAATCATTGGGTTTGGGAGAGTTTTTGCGTAAATACTAATATTAAATCCGTTAGCATCGTATATATTTTTGAAACGCAGAGGATCGCGGGGGCTGACGCACTCGTGTCGCAGAGTTTTTGAGGGTAAAATGCGGATTACATCCAAAGCTAATTGCATTTGTCGATCGCCTGGTTAAAGCTGTTGTCCCATAACGTTTTGACATCTACTTTGGATTTTAGGACACCTGAATCCGTAAAGGTATCTGCTACTTGTTGCTGGGAGGCGATCGCATTATCCGAGGTAGGTAATAATTGTGAAGGTCGCTGTTCTTGCCCTTGTTTGGCATCTTCATAGACAATGGCTTCATCAACACCAATGGTTTGGGCATAATTCTTCGACCAGTCTTTGAGATTGGACGTTTGCCACACCTGTGATTTTTTCAGCCGACAGAGAAAGTCAGAAATAGCTGCTTTCTTATTTGGGTCTGCGATCGCACTCGGTGCAGCTACAATCAGAAAATTGCCGCTAAGAATATCTTTTGCTGACTTGAGTACTTTAGCGCCTGCTTTTTTTGCTTGGGCGTTCGCGTAGCGGCTCCTCTGGAGCATCGCATAACCGTAAGTTGCCCAAGCATCAATATCACCCTTGCGTTCATGCTGAAAGACCATCTGGAATTGACAAGGGAACTGCATTAATATCTTGCATTGTTAAACCAACTTCCTCTAACATTTTGATTAAAAAGTAGTGAGCTGTCGTTGCTTTGACGTAGCCAACTTTCTTTCCTTTGAGGTCAGCAATGCTTTTTGCCGTTGAATTTGGCGGCACGAGAACTACTTGCGCTACTGTTGGTCCTTTCGTGGCAGCAATAATTTTGACTACGGCGTTAGATTCAATGCCAAAAATTGGCGGAATTTCGCTACTACAAGCAATATCAATCGCAAAGAGCATTAATTGCTTGTATCATCAAATTTCCGCCGGTAAACTCTGTAAATTCTGTTTTGTAGGGGAAATTATTCAATGGGTGCGTTCCTTGAGTTGCAAATCCCAGCCACCTTTATATTTGGCTACACGTAAAATGACGTTAGACAAATCAGCAGTCTTCGCGCTGAGATTAGCGGAATTACCTGCTGAACAAGCGGCGATCGCGCTTTGCCATACAGCAACCCAATGCAAACATCAGCGCCATACTGCGTCGCCATCTTGTTCTCAAAAATCGCCAATTAGCTAGGAAATAACCGCGCCACCTTTGGGTAGACACAAAAACATTCCTCAAAAGTATAAATTTTTAAGGTAATAAATCAGGTATTGAAAAAAGCCACAAGAAAACCAAACGTTCCCAGATTTAACTTTATTGCCAACTTAAATGCTGTTGCTTATCTCAAATACTACAGCAAATTTATCAATTTACTGTAGTATTAAGTATATTTGCATGAAGGCTGTTAAAAAGCAAGATTTCATTCCCGAATTATTTACAAAATTTTAGATATAAGTTCTTGCCTCTTGTGATTTTTTATGATAATGTACTTTCTAACTCTTAAATAGTCTTGTAACTTGAGCGAGATACCGTAGATTTAGAGTATATATCAACTAAGTCAAGCGCGACTCTCAAGCAAAAGTACGACTAAGTAAGAAGCAATCCCCAGATGTCTCCGCGTTAAGACAGATAAACAAGGGAGTTAGGATTTGTAAGTAATAACGTTCCTCATTCGTTACTCATTTACATCAATCCTGACTCTCTATTTCATCAATGTTCTTTGAAAAGTAAATTGCGCTTTCAAGTTGCACTTGATATAACGAATGCTAAAGATACCAAAAGTGCAACCTGTTTATTATTGTCTTCTCTTTCTCCCACAAAAGTGAAAACGCGCTCATCTCCACAGCTTTTAGATTTGGGGTTTTTTTAGATTCAAAAATTATCACGCACAGCAATACTTTTTAGGAGTTTAACTATGGTGCAAGCATCTACCATCTCTAACCCTAATTACCAACAACAAACGCAGTCAATTGAAGCGGAAAGACGCGATCTTAAAGAACATTTAGCCGCAGCTTTTCGCGTATTTGCCCAGTTGGGTTTTGCCGATGGATTAGCAGGACACATCACAGTCCGCGATCCAGAATTTAGCGATCGCTTTTGGGTGAATCCCTTCGGCGTGCATTTTAGCCGGATTCGCGTGTCAGATTTATTACTAGTAAATAGTCAAGGTGAAGTTCTCCAAGGTGATCGTAAAGTTAGTCAAGCAGCTTTTGCCATTCACTCACAAATCCATGATGCACGTCCAGATATCATTGCTGCCGCTCATGCTCATTCATTGTCTGGTAAAACCTGGTCAACTCTAGGACGACTGCTTGACCCGATTACTCAAGATTAAGAGTGCTTTTTACCAAGACCACGCTTTGTTTGATGATTTTACAGGAGTCGTTTTAGATACATCAGAAGGGCAACGCATTGCCAACGCTCTAGGTAATAAAAAAGCTGTTATCCTCCGCAATCATGGATTATTAACAGTAGGACATAGCGTTGATGAAGCTGCTTGGTGGTTCACTCGTTTAGACCAAAGTTGTCAAGTGCAACTTTCGGCAGAAGCTGCGGGTAAACCGATTCACATACCTCATGAAGTCGCGGAGAAAACGCAGCAACTTATCGGCACTCATGAAGTTGGTAGACGTGGGTTTCAGCATTTCTGGGAGGAAATTATTGCTGCACAACCAGATTTATTAAATTAGGGCATTGGGCAGGCAAATTGCCTGCCTAAGTCAAAATAAAAGTTTTACTACATGTAGGTTGGGTTGATGTAAGGAAACCTAACCTATAAACTTTTAATCGTGCGACAGCAAAGAAGGCAATTGGTACATGGAGTGGAAGACACGTGCTCCAAATGCCTCAAACAGAGTAGTCTCACTCTGATCGATGTAACCTAAAACTCTCATCCCAGCAGCAATACCTGCACGTACACCCAAAACGCTATCTTCTACAACAGTGCAAGATAAAGCTTGAACTCCCATCTTTTTAGCTGCATATAAGAATAAGTCAGGTGCAGGCTTCCAACTTGCAATTTCATACGAGCTAAAGATACGTCCTTCAAATCGAGGCAGCAGGTTAGTAACACGTAGAGCTAACTTAATTTTTTCCAGCGGACCACTGGACGCAACGCAGATAGGTAAATTGATTTTGTCTAGAGCCGTCTCTATCCCGTCCACAGGACGCAGCTCACGCTCAAATGCCTCGGCAGTGCGGACACGAAGCTGATTCACAAAATCTTGCGGTGTCTTTTTCCCAAGCCTTTGCTCAATCACAGCAACACAATCAGCCATTTTGCAACCCTTGAATAACAAAATGGCTTCTTCAAGTTCCAGTGCAAGTCCAAACTCTGCGACAAATTCGACAAGAACGCGATTGCCCAATGCCTCGCTGTCTACCAACACTCCGTCACAGTCAAAAATAACTAGTTCTGTTCGCACTTGTATAATTGTTCTTGATCAACTGCGGATTTAATTTATCAGAATCGAAGCTGTAAGATCCCGCTTTTTAAAGCTTCATCCCATAGAGGTGAGCGTTGAATTTCTCGCACATAAAGAGGTGGGTTCACAATATGAGATCGCTCTTGTTGTAGAGATAATTGCCACCAACCTACATCACGCCATTGACCCAATTTATACCCAGCCGATGTCAGGACACCTACTGGCGAAAAACCAACAGCTTCATGCAAAGCAACACTTTCTGGATTGGGTAAAGAAATGACAGCGTAGACATTATAAAATCCTTGAAGTTGCAGCAGCTTGAACAGCGAAGTGTATAATGCTTTGCCTACTCCTTTTTTTCGATGTTCAACACTAACGTACACCGACGAGCTAACAGACCATTGGTAAGCAGGACGGCTAGGGTGATAAGGAATGGCATAGGCATAGCCTAAAAGCTTTCCGTCACTTTCACAAACTAGCCAAGGCATTTTCTCTTGATATTCCTTGACGCGCTGTCGAAATTCTTTTTCGCTAGGTGGCTCTACTTCAAAGGAAAGCAAAGTGTCGCGGACAATCGGAGCATATATTGCTAGCATTTGCAATACATCGCTTTCATTAGGTAATCTAATCACAGGTTTCACTACAGGCTACCTTGCAAAGAATCAAAATTTTATGCTGTATTATGTATTACCCACCACTTAAATTTTAATTCTAAAACTTCGTTCCATTTGCATAGATAAAATAGTTTTCTGTCTCTTTTACATTAGCTTTAAAACCGACTTGCGTCAGCTTATTTTGCAGTTTATCTGGGTGATAAAAAATTTTCACAATCTTAAATTCTCGACCATCATTTAACTTACGGGTTTTATATATACTGCCGTCATCAATCAGGATATGATTATTAGCTGTGGATGTATGTTCAAAGCGCGAGTCAACAATAAATACTTGTCCACCAACACGAACAGATTTATAGACTTTGGTCAAAAATAAATCGAGTAATTCTGGCGGTACATGAGATAACCAGAACGAGAAAAACACTAAATCATATTCAGCATCAGGTTCCCAAGCGAATAAATCAATTTGACGATATTCTACATTTGGCGAATTTAACTTACTGCGATTAATTTCAATTACTTCTTCGGAAGCATCAATTGCAGTAATTTTCTTGCCTATATTTAAAAGCTCCTGTGTCCAGATTCCCGTTCCACTGGCTAACTCTAAAATTTCCTCCACTTGTCCAACTTGTTGTAAAGCCTGTTTGACAACATCAACTTCGTTGAACCAGCGCTCTTTGATTTCCTCACCGCGATCGTAACGACCAATGCGATAGAACCATTCATCATATTCGCTGGCTCTAGCCCGATAATAATCAATTTGTTCTTGAATAATCTTATCTGTCATTGTCTGTTTTTTCGTCTAGTTGAATAAAAGCCTTTGTTACAGCATTGAGCTTACATCTTAAAATTCAAGATTGCGATATCTTTGTAAGCGTTGATTCAAAGTTCCTGTATGTAACTCAAATAAATGATTATCGTAGTCGTAAAAATATAACGAACGCCCTTCTCCTTCTACACGACTTCGACCTTCTTTGACATCTACCCCAAGATTCCTAACTCTCGCAGCATAAAGTTCGTAGTCTTCTTCGGTTATTTTAAAAGCCACATGGTTATAAGTTTTCTCTGGTAAAGAATCCCCTTCCATGATGGCAATCCATAAACCGTTTATCAGGAAGAATTTTTCTTTTGAGATGGAGAAAGTTTGCTCACCACTAGAATAAATTTCCTCGGCATCAAATATGGATACAAGGAATTTCGTCATTTTATCCAAGTCTTTGACGATGAATGTGATATGACTAATTCCTTGAATCATTCTTCCTTCTTAGGTTGAGTTATATCATGTCCTTTGAAATCACCCCTAATAAAAACCTCTCCCTGGTTTTACTACGCAAAACCTGTCCCTCTCGCCCGTCGGAGAGGGACAGACTTGAACGTCCGTTCAAGGCAGGGAGAGGTCAATTCGGGAATTATGATTAATAAGCCTGTCATGATATTAGACCTCGGTTGCTGAATACTCTTGCAAATCTTTTATTTCCAAGGCAACAGATAGATTTCTGTATGCCTTTACTTCGATCGCATTTCCATTCGGATCGCTTAATAGCATCTTCGCTTGCTCTGCGTCGGTACCCACACCAGAAACATTTGGCTTTACCTTGAACTGAACCCTCATTTCATCAAGACGATTCGCAAGAGCCTCCCAATCATGCCACGCCAAAACCGCACCGAAGTGACGCACACCATGTTCTCTCATCGGTAAAACCTCAGAGGGTCGTTCGTGCAAAGTAATCTGAGCTTCAAACAGAAATATGTCGAGCCACTTGTCACGCACACGACCGACTTTGGCACCAAAGGTAGTGACATAGAAGTTCTTAGATTCTTCTAAGTCTCGGACGCTTAAGGCAAGATGAAAAATTGGGCGAAACATCACCAGAGTTATTTTTGAGCAAAAGGCTTGGGGACTTATAAGAAATTATCACTAAATATTGCCTACGTTATAGTTGCACCTACTAACTCTTCCCGTCGTTGCACGGCTTGACGTACCAAAGGAATGACATCTCGACCATAAGCGATCGCATCTTCTACAGGGTCAAAACCACGAAGAACGCAAAGTTGTCACCCCGGCTTCATAGTAATCAAACAGCGCTTCTGCCACCTGTTCTGGTGTTCCCACCAAAGCAGTTGTACTGCCGTAAGCTCCTGTAGTTCCAGCAATACCGATGTCAGTTCTATTACGATAGCTTGGAGGAGAGAAGCACAACGGTCAAACGGACCATTCCACTCTACCTTGATATTCTGAGCTAGCAAATCTCGCTCTAATTCTCCTCGTTGCCGTGAGATAGGAATAACACCACCTTTTTGGTATCCCAGACGAACAGCGCTGTTTTTTTCTGGACTAACATTACTTACAGGTTGAGCAGTGATGTTAGCTGATGGCTGCTGCGTACAACCAGATATGCTAGAGACAGCAGCAAAACTAACTAGCAATAATAACTTTCGCGCTTTTAAAGCTAGTCGTGGCAATACTTTAAAAGAATGCCACAATAAGAGTCTTAAATACACCATGAAAATAGACTCCTCTGTATCAATATTTGCTTTTATTTACATCTCTAGCAAAATTACCTTGGTGGTAATACTTGGAGTAAAAATATCTGTTTAAAACTCTTGAAAATCGCTATAAATTTGCGTCCAGACCAATGAATGTAGAGAAAGCCTAAACTTGCAAAAGCTAACAGCATTATGCCTAAAACTGTCCCATATGCCTTAGTATGCCACCAGAGACGCTGTATAGTGGCTGTAGTAACCTGTAAGTATTTCCACGTTTGATGAGGGTGTATGCGCTCTTGAGGATGGATGTTGATATGTCGAGCGATCGCAAAGCGACTCTGAGAGAGTATCGCCATTTTTCCTACTCCTTTCAAATGTTAAATTACCTCCTTGTCTTAAAGCTGCTTTGTACCTAAGCTTTTGAATAATTAGGATTCCATTGCAACCAATAATTTTCCAAGGATCTGGCAATAATATCCGCTAATTTACCAAGCAATGCGTATATTAAAATACTTAATACCACAACATCAGTTTGCATAAATTCTCTGGCATTCATTGCCATGTAACCAATACCAGAATCAGCGGCAATTGTCTCTGCAACAATCAGTGTCAACCACATGATACCCAAGGAATAACGGACACCTACCAAAATAGACGATAATGCCCCAGGAAGAATAATTCGCCAAAATAAACCCCAGGTACTTAAACCATAGACTTTTCCCATTTCAATTAATCCCAAATCGACGCTACGAATACCATGAAAAGTATTTAAATAAATGGGAAACATTACACCCAAAGATACAAGAAATAATCTGGCTTCATCCCCAATACCAAACCACAAAATTACCAAGGGAATTAATGCCAAATTGGGAATATTACGCAGCATTTGAATAGAAGTATCTAACAACTTTTCCGCAATTGGAGAGATACCATTAAGTAAACCCAAGGTAAACCCAATACTTCCCCCAAGTAAAAATCCGGAAATTGCTCTTGTAGCACTAATGCTGATATTTCTAAATAGTTCACCTGTCTTAGCTAAAGTAATAGCAGCACCCAAAACACTTAAAGGTGCGGGTAAAATGCGGATTGGAATTAAGCCTATAGAAGAAAATAACTGCCAAAAGACAATTATGGCTAAAGGTACTAACCAAGGTATTAGTGATTGAAAATGGCTATTTTTCAAAAACTTTAATTTAAATTTAGGCTTTTTCATTGTCTGTCTTGAACGCAAATTATTAGGACTATCCAGAAGTTTCATCGAATTTTATATTTGTGAATGATGTTTACAAAAGTACTGGATATAGATTTGAGCAACTAATTTTTCCAAGCAGCAATTACAGTAATCGGCAATTCTTCAGTAAAAATTCCTGAAGGTTCTACCTGTAAAAGGGATTCTTTTAAATCAACCTCGAATTTGTGGCGATTTTCTCCCACAAAAGATGGCAGACAAAAAGCTGTAGAATAGAGATAGCCAATGTAGCTATCAATTGTCCAAGATTTTTTATATTTGACTTCATAATTAGCTTGACGCCGGAAGGGTGATTTAGCTAAGATTTCTTCATGAGAAACTGCTTCATGTTGCCATACACCGTTACCACCTTGACCTGTGCGACGTTGTTCACCTAACCAACGTTTGACAACTGAAATAGCTGTTTTTTTCCACGGATGGTCACTATTCCAAGGGTCTTCATAGGTTTTGATAATTGCAAGACCACCATCATCAGAAAGCAGATTATGTAAACGTTCTAGCACCAGTTCTCGCTGCATCCAGTGAAAAGCTCTACCAATGGTTACTAGCTTGAATTTACCAGCAGCAGGAGAGATATTTTCTGCTCGTTCTTGTACCCAACTGATATTTGTTGCTTTCGCTGCTACTGCTTGCTGTTGCGCTTCTTGGAGCATATCTGCATCAGGATCTAAACCGATGATTTCTTGAAAGCGATCGCTTAAAGGAATCGTAATTAAACCCGCACCACAACCCAAGTCTAGCAGCCTTCCTTTACCATCGAGTTGAAATTTATCTGTCAACAAATCAAACAAAACAGGTGGATACTGGGGTCTGTAACGCGCATAGTACCAAGCTGCACCTTCAAATAAAGTTGGGTCATAGGTAGGAATTGTCGTCATATTTTCAAAATCCCAAATTTGTCTTAGAGGTAGTAAGGACTAAAGTCCTTAATTTAAGCGTTAAAACGCTTACTACACCTTGTATTTATTGTTTGGCTAGCACTTCTTGAGGTGTAATTTTGGCATATTCTTCAGGTGACAAAAACCCGTCTTTAACATTCACCTTTTTGGGTATGAGTTTCAAGCTATACCATTTATCTGCCACTTCCTGTTGCTTTGTAATGATTTTATCGGTGATTGGTACTAAAGCAAAATCATACTTGCCGTGCATTTTTTCTAAAGTAGGTACATCCAGTTGCGTCACAGGTGCAAGTAATTCCGCTATTTCTTTCGGATGTTGTTTTGACCAAACTTGTGCTTTTTGTAGTTCGTCTAAAAAGACTTTAATTACTTCTGGATTTTCTTGATAAAATTTGCGTGTTGTGGAGAAAAAGTTGTTAGTATCCCGCAAACCATTACTACCATCAATCAGAACACGACCGATTTTCTTTTGCTCGTTTCTAGTGACAAATGGTTCCCAGATAAACCAAGCATCCACTTTACCTTGACTGAATGCTGCACTTGCATCAGGTGGTGGTAGATAAACTGAAGTTACATCAGTGAGTTTTAGCCCTTCTTTTTCTAAAGCTCTGAGTAGAAGGTAATGACCGATAGATGCTTTTTGGAAAGCAACTTTTTTACCTTTCAAATCTTTGACACTTTTAACGGCCGAGTTGGCAGGAACTAAAAGCGAAATTGATTTCCCATCAGTGGAATTAGCAGCCAAGTAAACAAGAGGTGTCCCAGCTGCTTGGGCAAATACAGGTGGTGATTCAGCAGTTAGGGCAATATCAAGCCCGTTTGCATTTAGAGCTTCTAATTGTTGCGGTCCAGCAGCAAATTCGGGCCATTCTACTTTATATCCGAGAGATTCTAATCTTTTATCGAGATTGCCTTGCTTCTCTAAAACTGCTAGTGCAGTAAGCTGTTTAGAACGGACAATTCTGACTACTTTCTTGCTACTACTAGATGTAGATGTACTAGCTGTATTGGTAGTATCAGATGTAGATGAGGCTGCTTGTTTCTGAGTATTATTCTGTGGTGTACTGCAACTGAATAGTGTAGTAGATAAAACTAAACTGTAGCCAAGGGCAAATAACGCCGAACGACGAGTGATTCGTTTGCGTTTCCAGGATTCAAACTTAGCTTTTAAATCTTGCATTAGATGATGACAAAAATTACAAATAACTAAAGGGTTAGAAACTTACTTGTTTGTATCTGAATTGTCAACAATTCAGATACAAACAAATTCAAACTGTAATCGTTGTGCCGTCAAATTTAGTGAAGGTATAACCGTCGAATTCCTCATTGAATGTTAGCCTTTCGTCTTTGAGAATGCTGATAGCAATTTCTTCGCCTAAAGCTAATGCGGTTGAACCATCTGAGCGCCAATGGATTCCGCCGTTGTTGCGACCAAGGGTATAGTTAACTGCCAGCTTATTCAACTCACCTCCCACTGTAAGTGGCGCTCCGTTGTAGGGAATTACCTTTGTGGGGTCATTGGGGTCAGGTATCACCGGATTGGAGATGACAAAGTTCTCGTCAAAAAACGCCTTCAACAAAGTGACATTTACACCAGCAATAGAAGCAGCACCTCCACTGTAAGAGGAATGTGTTGGTGCGCCTTCTGGGTACGCCTGAGGCAATAAATAACTGCCGTAGGTGCTGAAGGTATCAGCCAAAGCTCGCGACTTCAAAAACTCATCATTAATCGGATATTCAGTTTTATTGACAATGTTGTTGTAGACTAGTCCAGCAAATGCCTCCGGTCGCAGACGGCGGTGTACATACCACTTTTGCCAGTAACTAGCTCTAATCGCCCGCGAGGATGCCAGAGGAAGCAAGCCTTGCAGATATGCGACGGCAAATGTAGCAGCAGAACCCTGTTGAGTCTTGGATTTGACGTAGGGATTGCCTGGATTTAAAGGCGCACCAATGCCACTGCCTAAAGGCTCGTTCGCGTCATTATTGCTACTGAGAATCAAGGATGCTCCCAAGAACAAAGCTCCGCCAATATGGGAAAACTCACCTAAATCCCGACCATTGAAGATGTAACGGCGCTGTGGGTCGTAGTTAATCGACTTGCCAGAGCTACCACCATTTTGGACAGTCAGCCATTCCTGAAAATCGATGAGAAAATCGTTACCAGGAAGGGCAGTACGAATCAACGGGGAAACATATTGAGTCCCAAAAGGAACATTTAATAGTAAAAACTGTGAGATATAAGGACCTATATCCACTCCTGGAGGAATGAAGTGTTGTGCTGACTTGTATGAATCATTGGACTGACCGACATAGGTAACAGTACCGCGAAACAGAATCTCAGGGGTGATTTGACCATTCTGTTTAGGTCCAGTGTATCCTGAAAGCTTGTTCAAATCTTCGACAGCAGCCAAAACCTTGGGATTGCTAGTATTGTTTTGGAACTCTGTAAAAGGTACATCACGGAGTAAGGCTTGCCAGTACAGTTCTACTGCATCAGCTGCCTGTTCTGCACTATCTAAAGTCGGTGCAGGTGGAATTGCTATTTGCGAAGCATTATATCCTTCTAGGCTGATTGCCAATGGACCTTGAGGATTAACTAGCTTTCTTCCACCACCGAGAATGATGTTTTCATAGTCATTAGGATTGCCGGATCTTAAAGCTTGAATCAGAGAATTGTAGGCTTCTAATTTGACTTCACCCCGCTCATCGTGAGGCAGTCCCCTAGTGTCAGTAGCGATTTTATTAGGATACCGTTTCTCATCACCATTGGTCGGATGCCCAGGAATAGGAATTGCCCGATTAGCTTCTGCCGCAGCAACACGAATTCGATAAGCTTTATCACGAAATGCATTATAGTTCTGCCGTCCGCGTTCCTGTGCCTGCACCACACCACCGTTTTTCTTAGTGGAGAAAGTGGAACCCACAACTCCCGTCACAACGCTAGTGGCTGTAAATATACCAGTATGAACCAAAAAAGAGCGTCTGCTGGCGCTAGTTAAACGATGTTGTTTAACCTTGGATGTTTTCTGGCTAGAATTATTAATTTCGCTGTGCGCTTGTGCATCTGTTGGGGAAACTTGATCGGAAGAGGAATCGAATTTCATAATTTTTTTGTATGAATGATAGTGAAGTTGAAAGATGCACTACAGGTAGATGATGCGTGACATTGCTGTAGAAAACTGTGCCAAACAGTAAACTCAGTAGACGTGGAACGCAACAAGCGTCGACGCTCGATGACTCGCTACCGCTTCGCTATCGTAGAGAAGAGAAGCAGCTTGCCTTGAGGCATCCAAGCGATGCCAAGTATTAATTAGTGAAAAAATTTTTCTTCTTATTGAGGTAATAAGGTGGGGATTACCCACCTTATGAATTTGCCAGTTCAGAGGATAACTAAGGCAAAACTTAAAGAGGAAAACTTGTGATTTAAGAGTATTGGGTAATAAGTGGGAATTCTTGGTTAAGTACCCAATTTCCGATATCTTTGAATTTGTAATCTATGGGATCGTGAAGGGTGAAGGTGCGTAAATCCCGCCAATAACGGTCAAAGCCATATCTAGTAGCAGTTGACCGAGTTCCCATGAGTTCAAAAATGCGGTTGGTGATATTTAATCCAGTTTTGCTGGCAAATGCTTTGGCAGAGAAAACAGCGATCGCTACTTCTCCTCTTTCTTCCGCAGTCAAGTCAACATCCTTTTCCCAAGCTTGTTGTGTTTTCACGGCAGCTTGGTCTGCTAACAGTATAGCAGCTTGCAGTTCTGTCCACAATTCACCATAGTGATGCAGAATATACGGGTCTTTGGCTGCACTTTCTACCCCTGATGTAATCCAAGGTTTAGAAATAGTTGTAGTGTATTCTTTAGCGGCTGTAAATGCCCCTTGGGAAATTCCTAAATACACATAAGTTTTTGTTAGTTGAGCGATGATTCCCAAAAATGTACTAAAAGCACTATCAGGAGGATGAGGATATCCCAAAACTTCATCTTTTTTCACTAAAACATCGTGAAATGTAAATGTATCGCTATCCGTTCGTCGTTGCCCAATATTATCCCAATCTTGATTAGATACTACGCCAGATCTGTCTTTGGGAATGACAAATAATAAAGGGTATTCTACACCATCTTGCACGGCGGAGAATACCCGTAAATCGGCGGAAGCGATACCCGTGCCGAAGCTTTTAACGCCATTGACGCGAAAATTTTCACCTTCTGGACTAATTTTTAAGCGCGTATCTCGCGTGTTGATAGCGTTTGCCCAAAACAGATTTTTCTGAGCTGTTTCTTGATAATATCTATCTTTTTGTTCTGGGGTTCCGGAAACATGACCTAAAGCAACTAAATTCAAATGATTGCCGTATAACTGCCCAATGGAACCATCGGCTTGAGATAGTTGTTGGACAATTTTTAAGGCTTCTATCCAAGTTGCGCCAACACCATTATAAGCTTTTGGTACTATTAGGCTAAGTAAACCGCTTTCACGCAGTCGTTGTATTTCTAAATCTGGAATTCCGGCTTTGATATCACGTTCAACTGCGGTTTCGGTAAGTTCTTGTCCAAGTGAAGACGCAATTTGAATCCAATCTTTTGATTCTTTAACTAGTAGTTGCACCATCAGTGTTTTTGTTATTTGGTAATGGTTAGTAGTTAGTTGGTATAGCAATCCTAAAATGTTTTTGAAAAAGTCTAAGTAGTCTTGTAGGGTGCCGTACTCTCGCAGCTAACGCACCATCTTAAGCTCTTGGTGCGTTAGCTCCGCTAACACAACGCCAGTTGCTACAACGGAGGGAACCTCCGCAACGCACTGGCTCCCCTACGTGTATTTCAAAAATCTGCGGAGGAGTCCTATAGTTGTTAATCATTATTTATGCACTAGCTGAATTCAATAAATATGAATGTTCTGGTTGTAACTCCTGTGGGCGATCGCTCTTACCCATCACCCGTCGTAAAATCTTTTCTATTGTAGTAGCAAGTACCGCATCTCCCCTAACTCGCGGACGTGGCAAATTAATTCTTAAATCTAAGCCAATCTGACCGTTTTCAATCAATACCACTCGGTCTGCTAGCACAACAGCTTCTTCTACATCATGGGTAATCAGCAATGCAGTAAATCCTTGTTCTTGCCATAACTTCTCAAGTAAATGCTGCATTTCAATTCGCGTTAGCGCATCCAATGCTCCCAATGGCTCATCCAGCAGCAACAAAGCAGGTTGACTTGCTAATGCTCTTGCTAATGCCACCCGTTGGCGTTGTCCACCAGAGAGAACGGCGGGCCATTCATTCGCTCTGTCTTCCAGCCCCACGGCACCCAAGACTTGCAAAGCCTTTTGCCGTGCATACACTTTTGAGTTAGAATGGCTTAAGCCTAACTGCACATTTGCTACTACCCGTTGCCAAGGTAGTAACCGCGCATCCTGGAACATCATCCGAATACTTGGGTTAATCCGATGATAGGAAATTTTGTCATTTAAGAACACATCACCTCCACTCGGAGCATCTAGTCCAGCAATCAAGCGCAGCATCGTACTTTTACCGCATCCACTCCGACCGACAATGGCGACAAATTCCCCAGGCTGAATATCTAAACTCACATCTTGCAAAACTGTTTTCCCCCCAAAGGTCTTTCGCAGCCTTTCGAGTTTTAAATGCATTCCACGCGCTTGTGATTTCATACAACAAATTTCCTTATATATCTATATGTGCAGTTTGTACTTCTGATAACTCTGGCTTTGATCTCATCCATGCAGTCATCAAGACTCATTTGTAATCTACGGTAAATCGGTCAAGTTAATGTAGATTAATAGTAGTTTCACACGTTTAGCCGAAAAAGGCAAGTATCTTTTTGTAAAAAAATGCCAAATTATAATTAATTTTAGGATTTCGCGCTTGCGAGTGATAAACGTGTTGAAACTGATAGTTTTAGAAATATGACTTAAGCACGGACTACGTATTTCCGTCATTGCGACGCAATGACGCAATCTCAAAGACTTGTTTTCTCGCAAGTGAGTGCGTAAGTCCTAAGAAAGTCTGTCATAAATGTTAACGATCAACGTAATTCAAACCCCAAATTTTGCAAAGCTGACCGCAAGCGATCGCGTCCCGATAAAGACTCAGCAAACGCTACTCGTTTAGCCGAATGTTCTGCCCAATCACCAGGAACATTCATCTGTTGCGAGTTATAGAAGGCTTTCATCACCTGGTTATAGAAAGAGATATCCTCATCTTGTTCTGTTAATTTATAAGTTTCGCGATGCAACACTGCTGCTTGGGGTAAGCGTGGTTTGATTGCTGCTTCTACTGCGGGATCTACATAACCCACACACAATCCAAAAACCGCAAACACATGAGGTGGTAACTCTAAAACCTCCGCTACACTTTCTGGATGGTTACGCATCGCACCAATATACACCGTTCCCAAACCAAGAGATTCCGCTGCTACCACAGCATTTTGCGCTGCTAACGCTGCATCAATCGCTGCCATTAAAAACATTTCTAGATAATTTAATCCCTCATAAGGTAATCCGCGACTTTCTGCAACGTGAGTCAGTCTCGCTAAATCTGCCAACCACACCAGAAATAAAGGACATTGACGAATATGCGCTTGATTATTAGCTAATTGTGATAACTTTTCCTTGCGGTTTGCATCTTCTACTGCAACTACACTCCACGTCTGGAGATTCGAGGAAGTAGACGCTGACTGCGCTGCTGCAACTAGCGTTTCTAGAGTTCCTGGTGGTAAAGCGTCACTTTTGTAAGCGCGAATCGAACGATGAGATAAAAGAGAACCGATACAGTCATTCAAGGGGATATCTGTATTAACGGTGTTGACACCATAACGCTGATTAAGCAACTCGGTAAAATTGGTCATAATTTGCTGTTGGGTGTTGGTTGATAGTTGGAGCGTTGATAGTTGGAGCGTTGATAGTTGGAGCGTTGGAGCGTTGGAGCGTTGACAATTAACCACTATCCACTATCCACTCCCCACTCCCCACTCCCCACTCCCCACTCCCTATCCTTTCGGTGAAAAAGCGGCATATTGCTCTGGTGATAGCATGGCTTCTTTCACATTAATCTGCTTGGGTAGTAATTTCAACTCATAAAACTTATCAGCAACTTGTTGCTGAATATTAATTAATGTTTCATCAACTGGCACAACACCAAAATGCCTTCTTTGGGTTGCCTTTTTCATTGCGTCTAAATCAATTCCTAATACAGGTGAAAGCGTTTGTGCTACCTCATCACGATTCTTATCAGACCAATCCTCTAATTTTTTAATTTCTTCTAAAATAGCCTTAATTGTTTCTTGATTTTCTGTAGCAAATTTACGACTTGCTAAATAATAGCCACCTTGTTTAGAAATGCCTTCACCAGTAATTAAAACACGAGCATTAATTGATTTTTCCGCAGCCGCAAAAAAGGGATCCCAAATTGCCCAACCATCAATACTACCTTTAACCAAAGCAGCACGAGCATCAGCAGGTGGTAAAAAAACAGGTTGAATATCAGTGTATTTTAACCCAGCTTTTTCTAAAATTTGTATTAGTAAGTAATGAGCGCTAGAAGCTTTTTGAACAGCGATTTTTTTGCCTTTTAAATCAGCTATTGTTTTAATTGGAGAGTCTTGAGGAACAAGAAGAGCTTGACCGAGAGGATTAGCAGCGATTCCGGCAATATAAGCGATAGAGGCTCCTGCTGCTTGGGCAAAAATCGGTGGTGTTTCTCCGGTTTGTCCAAAGTCAATACTTCCTACATTCATTGCTTCTAAAAGCTGTGGTCCGGCGGGAAATTCTATCCATTGTATAGATTTTCCTTGAGGTTGTAAGCGCTTTTCTAATACTCCTTTAGTCTTAAGGAGAATTACTGCTTTTTGATAGCCAAATCTAACTACTGATGCCTTGGCTTGAGTTGGATTATTAGCAGATACAGGAGTAGTATTGCTTGCATTGTTGGCTGTGCAAGCGGCAAATAAGACGCTGAGACATAAGCCAGTAATAAAAGCCCCAGCGACGGGAATAGGTATAACCGATAGTAATTTGTTTTTATTCGCAAATTGGTCAACTCCCAATCTCTTCAACGCTGCAATCAATCGCTGAAAAATTAAGCTCTTCATGAAAATTCACTTCTTTTTTTAAATAGTACAGTAAATTGATTGATTTGCCGTAGTATATAGGCAAAAAAAGGTGGTTTATCTTAGAAAGTAAAGGTTGTGCGGAGAACACCTACCCAGATTGGGTCATTTGCGTCATTGTGTTCTGGCTGGGTAATCAAGTAAAAAATTGGAGTGACGCTAATGTTATCACTGACTCGGAAACGATAAAAAGTTTCGATGTGTAAAGATGTATCTTTGTCTTCTCGTCGTTGTCCAGCTACTTGAAAGTCGTTGCTTGTAACTTTGGGTGGAACTCCCACAGTAATTCCACCGATATTACCTTCTTTAAATAAGTCTGGAAAGCTAAAGGTGAGAGCAGCATTGATGATTGTGGCTTCGTTATCAGCACCGACTTCTTGATGGGCAAGAGTGTAACCAAACCAACCACCAAAATTAAAACGTTGGCTGGCTTTCCAGTTGAATTCTACGCCGAAGTTATCAGATGTAGTGGCAAGTTGTCCGAAAGGATTTCTCGCAAAAGCGCTACCTGTACCACCAGTGAGGTTATTACCGGAGTTAGTCGGATAGTATTTGCGGGTATAGGTCAGACCTAAATCAAATTGCCTGCTGGGTGAGAAGGTAAGTTGAGCTAAAGCTGCCTGGGAACTGCTGTTAAAAATCCCATTTTCGGGTCGATTTGCAAAAAAGTTATCGGCGATGTAACTTAAATGTACTTGGAAGCGATCGCTAAATTTGTATGTTAAAGCTGCGCCTGCACCATCAAACCCAGGACGGTACACAGTCGGGTTAAACTGTCCAAATCGAGAGAAACCACCTTGTAACGGATTACCATTTAAAGCGTTGAATGTCGGTACCCACAGAGGAAAGTTAAGCGTTCTAGTACCGATGAAAACATTAGCGTTTTTGCCTACAGGGAAACGGTAGTAAAGGTTTTCTAGATAAAGATTACCATTGGGATAATTAGCTGGTTCATCCAATGAAAAACGAGTCATGTGAGTTCCCGTACTGCTTGCCAAGTTAGGAATATTACCTGCTCGTAAACTAGTTGTCAGTTGATCTTTGCCAGTAAAGCTGGTTTGAAGGGTAAGTTTAGCACGGTACGAAAGTAAGGTGTTGGTATCATCTTTAGTATCATCTGCACGAGTATTATTTGCCCTGTCACCAAAAGTATCAGCTGCCACAAATATGACATCACCCACCAATTTGGTTGTAGTTGAAAACTGATTTGCCTCGACTTGTGCTGATCGCGCTTCTAAAGTATCTAATCTTCTCCGTAATTGAGCAAGTTCTGGGCGAAATTCCTCTGATAACCGTTGTAAAGTTACTAAATCTTCTTTTGTTGCCTGATTTGCCGTTGATGATGCAATCAATTTGGTTACTTGGTCTAAGCAAGCATTTAACCCTGCTGCAAATTCGTACCGCGTTAAAGCCCGATTTCCGCGATATTTCTTGTCAGGATAGCCTGCTATACATCCATACCGCTCAACTAAAGATTGAAGCGCTTGAAATGCCCAATCTGTCGGTTGTATATCGGAAAGTTCCGATACCGATGTCACTGGTGACTCATTGACGGGTTCAGCGGGTGTTGTTTCCGGTGGGTTTTGAGCAATTATCTCACCTAGGGGCGCTAATTTTACATCCGCGAAAGTAGAATTTGCTGTACCTCCTGCCTCAAGCACAGTTTCATCTAAAGGTAATAATGTAGGTGATGAAGTTTCTCCCTGTGTCTGTGTTTCTTCTTGAGCAAGAGTTTTCGCGTTGGCTGCTAAGAAAAACAGCATTAAAAACATTGGTAAAGTAAACAGAAAATTGCCAAATTCTTTTTTCATTTTCATAGAACACACAATTCGGTCTGGTACAAATCCTCTGTGCTTCTACACGCACGTCTTCGGATAACATTGGATAAAAAAGAAAACTTTTATTAGCAATCAGGTAAAAGCTTCAATTTTGCGCTCGATCGCTACTCTGATTCGGTGCTTTGTATCTGGATCGTCATCAAAACTATCCCCTGCTAATCACAAAATTAGGCAAGAGAAAATCATTTTATGGCAATCACCAAACCGCCTTATTAAAAAATCTACTGTAAATCGGTCGATTTAGTACAGATTTATATTACTAGATAGCAGTATTTCATACAAACTGTATGAGATGAGTATTTCTAGCTACATACTATACATAATTTAAAATTAGGACGATAAGCTTGTCTTTAGGAATCATATCTGGTAATATACCTTGTTCAAGAATTAACTCCGGCAATTCGGTAGATTTAGTGTATTTTTTATAAAATTGCCGTCGTGTTACTTTTTTTGCTAAAAGTAATCAAAAGACTTTTATTCAAAAATATGAAATACAATCAACGGGCGTGAAAGTGACCTCAAGGTTTCGGAAATTTGTCTGGGAACCATGACTTATGGACAGCAGAATACGATTGAAGAAGCGCATCAACAGTTAGATTATGCTGTTGCTCAAGGGATAAATTTTATTGATACTGCGGAGATGTACCCAGTACCACCCCGTGGTGAAACCCAAGGAAAAACCGAAGCTTACATCGGTGAATGGTTAAAAAAACAACAGCGCTCGCGCCTGATTATTGCCACAAAAATTGCCGGTCCCGGTCGTCCTTTTAAATGGCTGCGGGGAGGAAACATCAAAGTTGACCGCGATAACATTAAGCAAGCGGTAG
This sequence comes from uncultured bacterium, assembly GCA_964245695.1. Classification (GTDB taxonomy): domain Bacteria; phylum Cyanobacteriota; class Cyanobacteriia; order Cyanobacteriales; family Nostocaceae; genus Hassallia. The sequence goes on from CAXTNZ010000043.1 coordinate 27,282, forward strand.
ATGATAGCTTGAAGCGATTGCAAACAGATTATATAGATTTATACCAAATTCACTGGCCCGAACGCTATGTTCCCACTTTTGGACAAACAGAGTACAAACCGGATTTGGAACGTGAAACTATCAGTATTACCGAACAATTAGAAGCATTTGCTTCGGTCATCAAAGCCGGGAAAATTCGTTATCTGGGTTTGAGTAACGAAACACCTTGGGGAGTTAGCGAGTTTGTTCGTATTGCCAAAGAGCAAGGATTACCCAAAGTTATCTCGATTCAAAATGCTTATAACTTGCTAAATCGCGTATTTGATTCAGCTTTAGCAGAAGTTTCTCGTTACACAAATGTTGGTTTACTCGCTTATAGCCCTTTAGGATTTGGTTTGTTATCTGGAAAGTACACAGACGAGAAAAAACCAGAAAATACACGCATAACTTTATTTCAAGGTTTTGGACAACGTTATCTTAAACCAAATGTGAATGAAGCTGTAGCAGCTTATGTCGAAATTGCCAGAAAGTATAATTTGAAGCCGACACAATTAGCTTTGGCTTTTGTTAGAAGTCGATGGTTTGTGAGTAGCACAATTATTGGCGCGACATCTCTACAACAACTGCAAGAAAATATTGATAGTGTGAATGTAACTCTCAACCAAGAGATTTTAGCAGAGTTAGATGCAGTTCATACACGTTATCCCAATCCTGCACCTTAAGAGCAAAAATTACCAAATATTAGGAATTTTACCGCTTCTTTAGGCTTAGGACTTACGCAAAATACCTCTGGAACTCTTATTTCTTCGTGTCCTTCGTGTCTTCGTGGTTCGTTTTTCCGTGACTTGTGCGTAAGTCCTGAGGCTGTAAAATTAATACGCTTGGTGTTAAGGGTAGTTCGTTGTGCGAGAACCCCGGTAACTTTTACGAAACCGGGGTTCTGGGTTTGTGCTTAACACCAACTGTATTGGCTGTAAAACTAGTTTTTCCTCGTATTTCAGGCTTTTCCGGTAAAATTTAATTTTACTTAACAATACACTTGATTTTTTTAAAAAAGTGTGCAAAGCTTTTTTAGATACAAAATACGGTAACTTGACCGATAAACCGTAGATTATATCTCAGATGCCAGTTAAGTAACGATGCTGGCATGTTGCATCCATAATTCAATTTTGCCGGAAGACTTTTGTGTTATACGCAAGCATTGACATTACTACAGAGGGATTCGATGAGTAATTACCAGTTTTCGCTTAATTCACCTACCACCGATTTTGACCAAAACTTAGTCTGTGATGTGCTGGTGATTGGCGGTGGTCCGGCTGGAACTTGGGCTGCAGTGCTGCGTCTAACGGTGCAAAAGTTGCTTTAGTCGATAAAGGCTACTGCGGTACTAGTGGATGTGCAGCAGCATCGGGTAATGGTGTGTGGTATATACCGCCGGATTCTGAAGCTAGGGAAGCTGCAATGATCAGTCGAGAAGCTTTGGGAGGATTTCTCTCCAACCGGGACTGGATGCAGCAAGTATTGAATCAGACTTATACCAACGTCAACCTATTAGGAGAATGGGGTTATCCCTTTCCTGTAGATGAAGAGGGAAAACCTTATCGCCGCAGTCTACAGGGACCTGAATATATGCGCCTGATGCGGAAGCAAATCAAACGGGCTGGGGTAACAATTTTAGACCATAGCCCAGCTTTGCAACTATTGGTAGACGCAGAGGGTGCAGTTGCAGGGGCAACAGGGGTTAACCGTCAGAAAAGTGAAAAATGGGTTGTACGTGCAGGTGCAGTAATCATTGCGACTGGTGGTTGTGCTTTTTTGAGCAAAGCACTTGGTTGCAATGTGTTGACAGGGGATGGATACCTCATGGCAGCAGAAGCGGGTGTTGAGATGTCGGGGATGGAGTTTTCCAACGCTTACGGCATCTCTCCCGCCTTTTCTTCCGTTACTAAAACTTTGTTTTACAATTGGGCAACTTTTACTTATGAAGATGGTACACCCATACCTGGGGCGGGTTCGCAAAAAGGACGTTCGGTGATTGCTCAAACGCTGTTGACCCAACCAGTCTACGCCATCTTGGATCAAGCGACTGAAGATATGCGATCGCACATGCGTCAAGCACAACCTAATTTCTTCTTACCTCTCGATCGCGCAGGTATCGATCCATTTACCCAACGCTTCCCCGTTACCTTGCGCTTGGAAGGAACAGTACGCGGTACGGGTGGCATTCGCATTGCCGATCGTAATTGCGCTACATCAGTGCAGGGACTTTATGCTGCTGGTGATGCTGCTACGCGACAATTAATCTGTGGTGGATTTACTGGTGGTGGTAGTCACAATGCAGCTTGGGCAATATCTTCCGGATACTTTTCCGGTAAATCTGCGGCTGAATATGCTCAAAAGCTGGGTGAGTGGGGAACACAGCGTTCTCTGCAAGCAGTCGGTGAAGCTGGTTTAACGAATGGTGGTAAACAGCAAATCAACGCCGAAGAAGTAATCAAAGCTACACAGGCTGAAGTCTTCCCCTACGATCGCAATTATTTCCGCAATCAGAAAGGTTTGACAGAATCATTACAGAGATTAAATAATCTTTGGCAAGAGATTCGTACCAGTCAAGTAGATACTCATAACATTGTCCGGGTGCGGGAAGCAGCTGCAATGGTGGCTACATCTCGATGGATGTACAGCAGTGCCTTGGAACGCAAAGAAACTCGCGGTATGCACAAACATTTAGACTATCCAGAGATGGATGTGAATCAGCAACACTATTTAATTAGTGGTGGTTTGGATCGAGTCTGGGTGAAACCAGAGAAAATTAAGAAATTAGAGGCTGTGACTGTCTAATTGTGGATATAAAGCATGTGTAGTAAGGACTTTAGTCCTTGAATTGAGCGATAAATCGCTCACTACGAGCGATCGCATCTTCCTAATCTAAAATCCAAAATTGACATGATTGAGTTAGTGAGTGAGTCGCGGTGCATTGAATGTAATCTTTGCGTTAAGGTCTGCCCGACAAACGTCTTTGACAAAGTGGTAAATGCACCCCCTACTATTGCCAGACAAAGTGACTGTCAAACCTGTTTCATGTGCGAATTGTATTGCCCTGTGGATGCTTTGTATGTAGCACCCGAAGTTGAACCTCTGGAGTCAGTGGACGAAAATTCACTTAAAGAAACTGGACTTTTGGGGAGTTACCGCAATAACATCGGTTGGGGACGCGATCGCACCAACACAGCAAAACAAGATTCAACTCATCAAATACTCAAGCACTTGAAGTAGAGTTATCACTTCTATTTTATTTTACTTTGTGTTCCTTAAAGTTCTGAGCGGAAGCTTCTACCCGCTCAGATTTCTCTCTATAAGATTTTCTTTGCATAAGTCATGATGACTACGCATCTATCTTTTGTTAGATTTTCCACCCTAGCTGCAACTTGCCTTTTATTTCTCAGCACTGCTTGCAGTTCCAGCCAAACTGTTTCACAAGCTGTACCCAACCCCAAAACTTCAGTCGCACCGAAAACTTCTACCTTGCGTTTGGGTTTTATCAGTGTAAATAAGGTAAAAGTACCCACAGGACCCACAGGCTGGGCAATACATCAAGGTAAACTCTTACCGGAATTGCAAAAATTAGGGATTACAGAAGTCAAGACAGTCAGTTTTCCCAATGGTCCCAACTTAAATGAAGCGATCGTGGCAGGGGAAGTTGATGTGGGTATTTATGGCGATACACCCGCACTGGTCGCCAAAGCTAAGAGTATTCCTACTCGCCTAATAAGTCAAGAACAAGTGGGAATGAATGCTTGGTTAATAGGTAAGAAAAACGGACCGCGTTCTCTGGCAGAATTAAAAGGACAAAAGGTAGCCACCTCAAAAGGGTCATATTTGCATCGCTATTTAATTGGATTGTTGCAAAAATCGGGTCTTAGCGATCGCGATCGCGAAGCGCGTCCTATGCCCCAACAAAGCTCCGCTTTGTTGCCTCGAATCGGAGATTCGAGGGAAGGGTTTCTGAAAGAAACCCTTCGGGCATATACGGACGATCGCGTAACTGTGGTTCATCTACTACCTAGCGAGGCACAAGCAGCACTAGAGCGGGGAGATGTGGCGGCGATGGTAGCAGCAACTGGTACAGGACCGCTGTTAAAATCAAAGGGTTATCCGGTTATCGATGAAGCAACTAAACACCCAGATTTACCAGGAACCAGCGTAACTGTTGCCACAGAAGGTTTCTTAGCTAAACATCCAGATTTTCCCAAAAAGTGGAATCAGATTAAACAAGCATCTGTCAAAAATATCAAAGCGAATCCAGAAGCTTACTACAAGTTTCATACCGAAGTTTCAGGATATCCAATTGATGTTATCAAGGCTTCTTTCCCTCTAGAACAATTTCCGGAAGAACCCTTCCCGACTCAAGGATTGCAACTTTTAGAAGGTACAAAGAAATTTTTAGTTTCACAGAAATTAGCCAAGTCTGATTTTAAGTTAAATGATTGGATTGTGCCACAACAGTAAAAGTGAACTTTAATTATGGAAGCGGGACGAAAAATTTTTCTACTTTATTTTGTGATTAAATTACTCTTTGTCTATTATGAAAATCATTTTACCTGTAGAACTTGCTGATAATATTGAGCCGTTGTTACCCTCAGATATTAAATTTGTACGTGTAGATAGTGAGGGTAATTTTGATGGCGATCCGAGTGAAGCAGAAGTTTATCTCAACGGGTTCAAGTTAAAAAATACTACCCTGCACAAAGTTTTAGCAGCAGCACCAACAATTCGTTGGCAACATACACCTAGTGCTGGTGTGAATCATATTCTCACACCCACATTTTTGTCACACGATATAATTCTTACCAACGGTTCAGGAGTTCATGCTATTCCCATAGCGGAATTTGTACTGAACTTCATGCTTTATCATGCCAAAAATGTTCGTAAATTGGAAGATTTGCAGGCTAATCACCACTGGTTAAAGTGGTTAGAATTGCAAGAATTGTACAATAAAACTTTACTGATTATTGGAACAGGAAATATTGGTCAAGAAATTGCTGCCCGTGCCAAAGCTTTTGGGATGCGGATTTTCGGAAGTCGTC
>CAXTNZ010000044.1:0-249 GCA_964245695.1 uncultured bacterium
GTCTATTAGATAATTGGCTATGCAATTGATTCCCAGGCTGCCGGAAAAATTCATTAGCCGCACAATATAAACTGGCAGACCAAAAAAACATCAGTGGACTGTCAGGTAAACTGAGGATGCCAAAGCTAACTTGAAAAATTGGACTTATGGTAGCGATCGCCAAAGTCAGCTTGGCAGCTGATTCAGAGAATAGTTTCTTGCTAGTCAGATACAATAGCACCAAACTGCCTGTGTAGCAAATTAGCGCTC
>CAXTNZ010000044.1:259-32323 GCA_964245695.1 uncultured bacterium
AACCAGGGACCAAAACCAGTTGTCAGCGCAACCAGAAATGGATGATCGAAATAGCTCCAGTCCAGATGCAGACTGTAAAGATAGTAGTAAGCTTCATCAAACGTAGGGTAAACCGAAAAAGCAAGGAAGGATCGAAACAGCAGTCCTCCAACCAGTAAAAAAAGCACTAACTGATTAGTTTTTTCAGCCAGCCATTTCTGAGCTATTTGCATTTAGTTAAATTTTATCCTTCTCATTAACATGCATCTTAATCTTGAACTCATATAAATCAAAATACGATCGCGAATTCTCCGCGTACCTCTGCGCTTACCTCCGCGCTACGAGTGCGTTTAAATTTCAACCCTCAATTCCCCACCATTTTACGCAATAACGAGAGAAGTATCCGATAGGACGGCGTGAGGTTGTGATCTACAACTTGTATAACATGCAACCCCGTATCCAAACCAAGCAAAGATGCGATTTAAACACCTGTGCCATAAAGTAGTACATTGAAAAATGCATCTAGAGTAGCGTTATTGTTCTTGACGAAATTACCTGTGCGAAAAATAGTTATTGCCGGCAACTGGAAAATGTTCAAAACTCAGGCAGAATCCCAAGAGTTTTTACAAGGATTTCTGCCCACCTTACAAGAAACCCCCCAAGAGCGAGAAGTGGTTTTATGTGTACCCTTCACTGACTTAAGCGCTTTGTCCATGAATCTACATGGAAGTCTTGTACAGCTTGGAGCGCAAAATGTCCACTGGGAAGAAAGTGGAGCATACACCGGTGAAATTTCCGGTCCCATGCTGACAGAAATTGGCGTGCGCTATGTAATTGTCGGTCATAGCGAACGTCGGCAATACTTTGGGGAAACGGATACTACCGTTAACCTGCGCCTCAAAGCTGCTCAAAAGTATGGTCTTACCCCGATTCTGTGTGTAGGCGAAACTAAACAACAACGAGATGAGGGAGAAACCGAATCTCTGATTACCATGCAGCTAGAAAAAGACTTGGTGGATGTTGACCAAAGTAATTTGGTGATTGCTTACGAACCAATTTGGGCGATCGGGACTGGTGACACTTGTGAAACAAAGGAAGCTAATCGGGTAATTGGTTTAATTCGCAGTCAGTTGACTAATCCCAATGTGTCAATTCAATATGGCGGCTCAGTGAAGCCGAATAATATTGACGAAATTATGGAGCAGCCGGAAATTGATGGCGCTTTGGTGGGAGGAGCGAGTTTAGAAGCTGCGGGTTTCGCCCGAATTGTTAACTATAAATAATCCCATGTTCTATCATCTCGTTCCCACGCTCTGCGTGGGAATGCCTTCGGTGAGGCTCTGCCTCAATCGTCTAACTTTCATAAATGTAGTAAGCACTTTAGTGCTTAAATAAAGCACTGAAGTGCTTACTACGTAAGTTTATGCGAAGCAATTTAATAATTCGCGATCGCTGTTTCAATTGGGGACAGCGGACTTATCTCATGGGCGTTTTAAATGTGACGCCTGATAGCTTTAGTGACGGTGGCGATTTTAACAGCATTGCTGCGGCTTTAACACAAGCAAAAGCAATGGTAGCCGCTGGTGCTGATATTATCGATATCGGTGGTCAATCGACTCGACCAGGAGCGGCGCAAATCTCTGTTGCTGAAGAACTTGAGCGGGTGCTGTCGGTGTTGCAAGTACTTAGAAAAGAAATGGACGTGCCAATTTCTGTAGATACAACAAGGGCAGTTGTAGCAAAAGCATCCATAGAAGCTGGGGCGGATATAGTTAATGATATCTCTGGGGGCACGTTTGACTTAGAAATGTTGTCAACAGTTGCTAAAATAAATGTGCCAATTATACTAATGCATATCCGGGGAAACCCAGAGACGATGAATCAACTCACAGATTATCAAGATTTGATGGGGGAGATTTATACTTTTTTAGAAAGGCAAATTGCAGCTGCAACAGATGCGGGTATCGGCTTTGAGAAAATAATTATCGATCCTGGTATTGGCTTTGCCAAGAACTACGAGCAAAACTTAGAAATATTTCACCGCTTGCGATCGCTCGCAGCACTGAACTGCCCTATCCTAATAGGACCATCCCGCAAAAGTTTTATTGGTCGCATTTTAAATCAACCAGATCCAAAAGCACGAGTCTGGGGAACAGCGGCAGCGTGTTGTGCTGCTATCTTTAATGGCGCTGATATTCTCCGAGTTCACGATGTCAAAGAAATGCATGATGTATCGCTGGTTGCCGATACACTCGTGCGACAGTCCCCACACCGTGATTAAATCACTCTGAGAGTAGGTTTTGACTAGAAATTAGACAGAACCATTCTCAGAGGTATTGCCATTACCTTCAGTACCTACAGTATCACCAATCATCTGGTCTAATGCTCCCTCTGATATTCCTTGATTGAGAAAGACAACTTTGGCATTGGTACTGGCACCGAGTCGGTGGCTAGCTTCTACGTTTTCTTGAGCCACCAAATACCGAAGGATTTCTTTAGTTTCTGGCTTGGAAGTTATAGCGTCGGAAAGTATCCGAATTGACTCCTTAGTTGCTTCTGCTCTCTTAATTGAAGCTTCCCGCTCTCCTTCTGCTGTGGTAATAGCTGCCTGTTTTCTGATTTGAGCCGCTTGCTGCTCTGCCATTGACTTCTGCACACTTTCAGGTGGTGTAATCTTCTGAATATCTACCCGAAGAATGTCAACTCCCCATTCTGAGCTTACCTGGTTCAAAACCTGCAAAAGCGATTGGTTCATCTGATTTCTAGAGGAAATGGTTTCCGATAAAGTTCTCTCGGCAATGTTGGCACGGAGTTCGACCATCACCAGGTTTGCTAGCGATACTTGGATATCATCGATTTTGTAAAAGCTTTTCTCCATACTGGTGATCCGCCAGTTTACAACGCCATCAACTTCCAGGTAGACGTTGTCTTTGGTGATCACATTTTGAGGCTTAATGTCTAAAATTTGCTCTCGTGTAGTATCTTCCATCACAATACTATCGACCACGGGAACGATGAAGTTGAGACCTGGTTTAAGTTTGCGATGATATCGCCCCAAGCGTTCAACCAGGGCTTCATTGCCTTCATTAATAAGTTTTGCAGACCCTAAGGCATAGCCTATAAGCACTAAGACTATAGCAACAATTGGCTCCATATATGCTCCTATTCAGCGATCGCGAGAATTTAGTCTCAAGGACACGGCACTAGCTTGTCCTACCTTTAAGTCTAATGTGTTGAATGTGTAATCTTATTATCACAAGCCGCGGTGGAAGGCAAGACACTATAGCACAGGGCAATGGCTATTAAAGCACTTGAGTGTCGCGCTGGCAAGCACTGGTTTCTTAAACAATTGAAAATTAAAACAGGACTAAACCCTCAAATAGCACGTATCCAGGATTACGAACTTATCACTTCACCACAAACTTCAGCCACGGTTTGATACTTTCCGGTAAATCGGAAACAAGACGCAACGGCAGTTGTGGTGTAGAAAGAGATTGAGCGTAAGCTGGTGTCAGAAAAGGTTGGTAAATTTTTGCTTCTGGTGTAAGTTGTTTAATAAACGCCAAACTGACACCACGAGTCAGTTGACGGAGAGATTCAGTTTCTGCGCCGCGCCGTTCTTTGACGATGGTGGTAGCTGCACTTGCCACATACGCCGGATCGCTAATACTCAAGTGAGTGCCACCAATGGCAGTTAACAGATACTTGGGACCCCGCAGTTGGGTAAAAGGTTGTATTTGATGGTTCAGCGCTGGGGTCAAGGAGTCTTCGGTGCCGCTTAAGATTAAGACTGGGTTGGTAATTTTAGTTAAACCGTTTTTGCCAAAGAGTCTACCGACTAGGGGGTTGAAAGCGATCGCACTTTTTACCCGTTCATCTTTTAATTGTATTTTCTTATCTCCTTCATGAGCCGCCGCACACTGCAACCAGTCACCGGGAGATTCGCCAATCGTCAGAGAATCTTTGCAGAATCGCCGTAAATCCTGAAAGTCCAACTCTCCTCCCACCAAAGCCAAGGCTGTATAACCTCCCAAGGAGTGACCTATCATCGTCACTTTCTCAGTATTTAGCTTTCCTTGAAGTTGTCCTGGTTGAGTATTTAGTTTCGCTAGTTCATTTAACAAAAAGGTGACATCTTTTGGGCGATCAATAAATTCCGATGCTGGCATCAAATCGGCTAAATTACCTGCTGCGGAAGCGCTATTAACAGAAGTAACGTTGCTACCAGGATGTTCAATTGCGGCAACGGTGATGCCGTGAGACGCTAGATGACGCGCCAAATATTCCGAAAATTTGCGATTTGCCCCAAAACCGTGAGAAATTACTACTAAGGGTGCTTGCCCTTCAACCCGACTTGAATATATATCTACAGGAATAATTCTATTTCGTTGTCTGTCGGTAAAATGTAGTGTTTGTAGTATCTCTGTTTCTTTGCCGAGCGCTGCCGGATCGAAAGTTGCCCTAAACGGTATATTATTGTTTACAGCTAATTCTCGTGCTAGCAAGACTCCCAAAGCTTGACTTTGCAAACGATTAGCGCTAAATTCCACGGCAAGACCGATCGCTTGAGTTGCATCGACGGTAACATTTTCTTGTGGATAAGCGCGTAAAAAACCAAGTGCGCTTAAACCGTTGAATTGTCGCAGTGCTAGGTTAAGTGTTCCTTGCAAGGTTTCGACTGTACTACCTGGTATTGCTACTCCCAAGGATGCAATTAATTGTTTGCCTTCTGGCGTCCGCACCAAATCGCCCATGAATTTGTCTGCCAAAGCCGGATCTACTTGCAGACGCCTTGTCAGCAATTCTCGCACTTGGGGCGACAGCACGGGTGATAAAATTTCTAGCTTTTCTGGTAGTTTACCGGTTTTGGCAAATTTTTCTAAATCGGCGATCGCTACTGACTGCTGAAATGGACCCAAGCGAATAGTAATTTTTTGAGCGGCTATACACGGCATTATTCCCACACCCAAACCTAAAGCGAGGGTCAAACTGCACAATAATCCTTGTGCAAACGAAGCCTTCCGCCGATGTCTTACCCCAAGCTGCAACTGCATAAATTTATTTGCCCTTGTTTCTCCCGAAGCGGATTATCAGCACTTACCAAAACTAATTGCTGCAATTCCACTCAAGATTAATGCCTTTCCTTTACAACTTACTTATAGCAATAATTTATTATAGTATTTCTCAAACTTATACACGACATGCACTCTGGCACAGACTAAAAGCAAGTGTCAATTAAATTATCTGTGTAAATAAGAGTGGTTTATCTGTGGTTCCAAATCACCTTCTGCTTGATTTAGGCAATAAATCTATTGTTTCTCGGCAATTAATTTAAAATTATTGAAAATTTTATAGTTTAGTCTTATCCAATACTCATTATTCCATCTAAATATTGACTTTTGACTATTAACTCCTAAGTAATAACTTGATTGTAGTTGACGCACCCACTTTTCTATTAATTGCCAGCGTGCCTCTAAAATTAACATTGAGATGCTCCCGACAGTGCGATTCTGGGGACGGGAAAGCTTAAGAAGCGCCCCCAGTTTGTAGCTGTATTTAAAACCCGATTCCGAAAAACCTAATAATACTTAAGATAGTACCTAGAGGTCCTGCTATAGTGTTAACGGTATCGCCAGCCTTGGCTGAACCAGAGCGGCTGACTATCACAACATCATTATTGCGGAGTATGGGATTAGTTTGATCATTAATGTTAGCCTTGAAATCCACTTTTACTTCACGTTTGGTAACAGTACCATTAGGATTGAGGCGTACCAAATCAACAGTAGCCCTACTAGCTCTGGCATCGTTAAATCCACCAGCAGCGAGTAACGCTTGATTTAAAGAGCTATTAGGCTGAAGGTCTGTTAACCCTGGTCTTTTAACTTCGCCGACTACACCAACTTTAATGCTTGGAGCCGACAAAGTAGTAGTAGCTAATTGAGTAGCTTCTGCGGCGTTAATCTCAGTTGCGGTGGGAAAGAAAATCGTATCTCCATCTTGCACAATTATGTCTTGATTGATATCACCACTCTGCAATAGTCGGGCGAGATTGATATCGATGATTTGGTCCCCGCCGGTTCTCGTAGGTCGGCGTATCTTCACATTGCGAATATCAGCTAGTGGCGTAATTCCCCCAGCTAACTGCAACGCCCGCGTCACAGTTGGCTGACCACTTATAGCTGGCGCACCAGTACCAGTTGTAGTGTTGTTTCCCCCTCCCCCTTGTGCCTCACCTTGGGTGACAAGATACGATCCAGGACGGTTAACTTCACCAATCACTGCTACCGTGCGGGGTTTGGTGGGGTCGGCGGCAAAGTTAGCTGCTGCTAAATTGCGTGCATCTGCCAAGTTGAAATTGGTGGCTCTTGGCACAACAATGGTGTCTCCATCCCGTAAGGTAATATCCTGTGATATCCTGCCTGTTTCGATGAGTTGCTTCAAATTGAGGGTGACTAGTTGCTCTTGACCGCCGCGTCCTAGCTTACGCCGCAATTGCACTCTAGTGTAATCTGCACTCAGCGTCACTCCTTGAGCTGTGGTCAGTGCGGCTAATACAGTTGGGTATTGCACGCCAGGATCGTTACCCGCGCCTCCTTGTAAGCTGAGACTGTAAGCACCTGGACGTGTCACTTCTCCAGCAACGGTAATATTGATGGGACGAGGTGATAAAAGATTGACTGAGATTAGGGGACGCTTGAGAAAACGAGCGTATCTTCTAGCAATTTCGTCGGCAGCTTGTTCGGTTGTTAGCCCTTGAACGGTGACGCTACCAATCAAAGGTAGGTTAATCGCTCCTCCAGGGGGAACTTGGTATTCACCTGTATATTCTGGTACTTCAAACACATTTACCCGGATGCGATCGCCGCCCCCCAATGTATAATTTGTACTGATTTGCGTGGATGTTGTTCTGGGTTGTCTCTGAGCTAAGCTAGCCTGAGGCAAAGCTACAGTGGCACCCATCAACAAAACCACACCTGCAACTGATTGGATGACGAATTTCCACACACCTGTATTAAGCATATTTACCAGATACCACTATAACTAAAGTCTTGTCTAAACATTTTTATCCTGACTAGACGTAAATATTCAAGTTCCCCTACAGTCTTATTTTCTTAAAAAAGCTTTATTTTCCGGAGGAAAATTGTTTATTTAGTTTGAATTTTTGGTGAAGTTAATTTAAAGTTTAACCATTTTTATCCAGGATACTCATAAATACAAATTAAGGCAATAATTAAATTTTATTTTCTCACTTTTCTACAAAGCGGACGTAGTGAAACGATATTTTATAGATAGCACCCGTTAGAAAATAGCAGCATAAGCCAAAAATAAAATAATTACTTTTTGATTTTCCTAATTATACTGGCGAAAGAGGATATTATTGAATCCAACTTGATATAAAAAGATTAGTTAATAGAATGATTTTGTCTTTGAACCTGTTGCATAAAAAACTCTTCTAAAGAGGGACGGAACAAGTTCATAGCAATAATTTGCCCCCCCATCAAGCGAAGACTAGCAAGAAAATCATAGTAATCTTCTTGTAGTTCACCTTGCCAAGAACCATCAGGCTCAAATTCTAGACTGGGTATCCATTTTTTGATAATTTCTGAGTAACCACCTTGACCTTTGACGTGATATGTGCTTTTAGTTCCTAAGAGTTCATTGAGGGAACCAGAGCAAATTAATTGACCTTGAGAGAGGATAGCAACGCGATCGCATATTTTCTCTACCTCACTAAGAATATGGCTGTTGAAAAAAATCGTTTTACCAGCAGCTTTTAGTGCTAAGATAATCTCCCGCATTTGGTAGCGTCCCACTGGGTCGAGACCAGACATTGGTTCATCTAGAAACACCAGTTCTGGCTCGTTAATTAGTGCCTGTGCCATGCCGACACGCTGTAACATTCCTTTAGAATATCGGCGCATCTGCTTTTGGCGAGCATCAGCTTGGGATAAACCCACTAATTCTACCAGTTCAGGGATGCGTTTACGTTGCACGCTTTTGGGAATTTGGAATAGCCCAGCTGCTAGCTGCAAAAATTCCCAGCCAGTGAGATAGTCATACAAATAGGCATTTTCTGGCAAGTAGCCGATACGTTGCTTAACAGTGCGATCGCCTAGCGGTCTACCCAATAATAATCCCCGACCAGCAGTTGGACGGATAACTCCCAGCAACAGTTTTAAAAGCGTGGTTTTACCAGCACCATTTGGTCCTAATAAACCAAAGGTTTCCCCCTTGTAAACTTTTAAAGAACAGCTTTTGAGGGATTCTACTTTTTGATTCAGCCAGAAGCCAGTGCGATAGACTTTTCGCAAGTCTGAAGTTAGCACTACTGGCGGATTTTCTGTAGTATTCAGTTGAGAATCAGGGGAAAAAGCAACAGACTTCATTTCTGTTTTAATTGTGCTCGTGGCAACAGAAAAAATATTATTTAAGTAGTTAGACATGAATAAATGTTCGTAGTTGGCGCTTTAGCGCGCTTAGCGCCAACTACAAGCCTAAAAGTATCTTCAGTTTAATCACGTCTACTTACTTAATTACAAGATACCCAGTGGCTTGACAATAATAACATCACCTGGCTTGAAAATAGATAAGCAGATCAGGGGACTTAGGCGACGAGTCGGGAATTGACACTCTGGAGGTAAAGAAAGCAAAGTAATGAGCGTTCACATCTTCCAAAGCGCGTGAGAAACCGGGTAAGAGTGCAATTGGTTGCAGTAGCCAAACCTCAATTAAACCTTGAAAAACCCGATTTCTCTGGCTTTGTTGAGAATGTTGCCAGATATGAGGCAAGGCTACTTTACAAAACGCCTTTGGAACTGGGAATCATACCAGCACGACGGGCATCAATTTCCACCGCCATCCGCATTGACCTAGCAAACGCCTTGAACGTCGCCTCAATTATGTGATGGGAATTAATGCCATCAAGCTGGCGAATGTGCAGCGTCATTTGGCTATGATTTACCACCGCTACAAAAAATTCCCGCACTAGTTGGGTGTCATAAGTTCCCACCCGTTGGGTAGGAATTTCTAAACCATAGCTTATATGGGGACGTCCGGAAAAGTCTAGCGCCACCTGAATTAAAGCTTCATCTAGGGGTGCGAGAAAATTACCAAAGCGGACAATACCTTTGCGATCGCCTAGTGCTTGGCTCAATGCTTGTCCCAAGGTGATACCCACATCTTCGTTAGTATGGTGGTCATCAATTTCCAAGTCTCCCTTAGCTTGGACATCCAAGTCAATCAGTCCGTGGGAGGCGATTTGATGCAGCATGTGATCCAAAAATGGAATGCCGGTTTGGCAATTGCAAATACCTGTACCATCAAGGTTGATGGTGACTTGCACGTCAGTTTCACCCGTGGTGCGGTTAACTGAGGCGATGCGAGAACTTTTATTTAGCTGGTCGTGGTGTGAGGAGAGAATTTGGCGGTCGCTGATTTGCATAGAAATTAGGAATTAGGGATTAGGGACGCTTGGATTAGGGATTAGGGATTAGGAAGAGCCTGTTTGCTATTTCTTTCCCAGTAAGAGCGTGCAAGCGTCCCCAGTCCCCAGTCCCCATCACATTCCCATGATTTCATATCCTGCATCTACATACAGGATTTGTCCAGTAATTCCACTTGCTAAATCGCTACATAAAAAAGCAGCCGCATTGCCTACTTCTAGTTGAGTGACGGTGCGTCGTAAAGGTGCGACTTTCTCCACATGATGAATCGCATCCAAAATGCCGCCCACGGCACTAGATGCCAATGTGCGAATTGGACCTGCGGAAATGGCATTTACGCGAATATTTTGTGGACCTAGTTCAGATGCTAAATAACGCACGCTCATTTCTAATCCGGCTTTGGCGATTCCCATGACGTTGTAGTTAGGAATTACTTTAACGCCACCTAAATATGTGAGCGTAACAATGCTACCACCTTCTGTCATTAAAGGTTTGGCTGCACCTGCTAGCTGTATTAGTGAGTAAGTGCTAACTTCTAAAGCTTTATTGAAACCTGGACGAGAGGTTTGACTAAAATTTCCAGTCAAATCTTCTTTGTTTGCAAAAGCAAGACAGTGGATCAGAATATCTAATCTGCCCCACTTTTCGTGGATTGTATTAAAAGTAGATTTAATTTGCTCGTCATTTTCTACATTACACGGAAGAAACAAATTAGGACTGAGGGGTTCCACCAATTCCGCGACTTTTTTTTCCATTTTGCCTCGGTCATCCGGAAGGTAAGTAATGCCAAGGTTTGCGCCTGAAGAGTGCAATTGTTGGGCTATTCCCCAAGCGATTGAGCGGTTGTTCGCAATGCCTGTGACCAGAGCGTTTTTTCCGGCAAGATTTAGCATAAAAATTTTTAACGTGAACGATCAAGATAGAGCATACTCGAATCTGAGCCGGCTTTGTCTTTGTTTTGGGCAGTATTTGCATTCCTTAATTTTGGGTTCGGCTCTTTGGTGCAAAAAAAATTATTGCTTATTCCTTAAGATATTCTCAAGATATAGTGAATTTTTTGAGAAAAAACCTGTTGAGTACAACTTTGGTTCGTACCTATTAAGAACTAGTAGCTGGAACTATGAAAAATTATGTATCATTATAAACAAATAGCTATGAATATGTGAGTATAAGTATAGGAAAGTACAAAAAGGTTGACGGTGTGTTCTTGATTTTTCAGGTGTATTCTTAGGAAATCAGTTTTAGTTTTTCTGGCATTGGGTAGGGGAAGGTAGATGATCGTGGTACAAGATAAAGCCCTAGCAAATGTTTTTCGTCAAATGGCAACCGGAGCGTTTCCACCGGTTGTGGAAACGTTTGAACGCAATAAAACGATCTTTTTTCCTGGAGATCCTGCCGAAAGAGTTTATTTTCTTTTGAAGGGTGCAGTAAAACTATCCAGGGTGTATGAGGCAGGAGAAGAAATAACTGTAGCACTGCTGCGAGAAAATAGCGTTTTTGGTGTGTTGTCATTGCTAACGGGAAACAAGTCAGATCGGTTTTACCATGCCGTTGCTTTTACACCGGTGGATTTGCTGTCAGCACCAATTGAACAGGTAGAGCAAGCATTAAAGGAAAATCCAGAATTGTCAATGTTAATGTTGCGGGGTCTGTCTTCGCGGATTTTACAGACAGAGATGATGATTGAAACTCTCGCTCACCGAGATATGGGTTCGAGGTTGGTGAGTTTTCTGTTAATTCTGTGTCGGGATTTTGGCATTCCTTGTGCGGATGGAATTACAATTGACCTGAAGCTATCTCATCAGGCGATCGCTGAGGCAATTGGTTCGACTCGCGTCACAGTCACCAGGTTACTGGGCGATTTGCGCGAAAAAAAGATGATTTCCATTCACAAGAAAAAGATTACTGTTCACAAACCTGTGACTTTAAGTAGGCAATTTACGTAGCATACAATTGGGGGAGAGGCATTTTTTTGCCGTAGTTTTTTAGAGATAGCACCCACAGGTGAAGGTAAATCTAAAAATTGAGTTCTGTAAGCTATTGCCTCTCCTCAAATCCCCGACAGACAATGAATGGAAGTAGTAGGCTGTATCTGGAAGGATATCGGTAGCTGAAGATGACCACCGGGTACATCCTTATAGCAGCAATTTTAATTCTAGGAGGCGTGATAGCCACCGTGGGCGATCGCATTGGCACACGGGTTGGCAAGGCACGCCTCTCTCTGTTCAAGCTGCGTCCCAAAAACACCGCAGTAGTGATAACTATTTTCACAGGGGGTTTAATTTCCGCATCAACTTTAGGGATTTTGTTCGCCGCCGATGAAGGATTGCGAAAGGGAGTCTTTGAGTTAGAAGATATTCAAAGAGACCTCAGACACAAGCGCGAACAGCTAAAAACTGCTGAGGCACAGAAAAGCCAGGTAGAGGTTGAGCTAGACAAAGCCAAAAAACAACAAGCCACGGCTCAGCAACAATTGCAGCAGACTAATCAATTTTTGCGGGAGGCGAACGCCAAACAACAAGTAACTCAGGCTCAACTAAACCGCACCATTGCTCAACAGGCTCAAACCCAAGCTAACCTGCAACTCACCCAAAACCAGCTAAGTCAAGTAGTCAGTCAGTATCAACAAGCCATAGCTCAACTTCAAAGCGTTTCCCAGCAGAGAAAACAACTAGTGGCGGGAATTCAACGACTGAAGGTAGAACGCCAGCGACTGTATGACGAAGCCAAAAAAGCGATCGCCCAAGCTCAAGCAGCAATTAAAAAACGCGATCGCGAACTTGCTAATCGCCAGGAAACTATTGAACAGCGCGATCAAAAAATTGTCCAACTAGATCGACTTATTCAAGAGCGCAATTTAGCAATTGCCTCGCGAGAGCAAGTAATTTCCAAACGGGAATCTCGTCTCAAAGAATTGGAAACACAACAGGACTATCTAGAACAGGAAGTCGCAAGGCTAGAAAAATATTACCAGTCATTTCGCTATTTGCGTTTGGGGAAAGTTGCCTTGGTTCGCGGTCAAGTTATTGCAGCAGGCGTAATTCGCGTTGATAAACCTGCCGATGCTCGTACTGCTGTAATTCAACTTTTACAAGAAGCTAACCGTAATGCCAACATAGAATTAGCTGAACCAAATACAAATCCCGTCAATAATGTGCAAATACTGCGCGTTACCCAAGAGCGGGTTGAGCAACTAAGCAAGCAAATTGATGATGGTCGAGAATACGTGGTGCGAATTTTCTCTGCTGGCAACTACGTCAGGGGCGAAAAGCAGATAGAATTTTTTGCTGATGCAGCGCGAAATCAAGTTGTCTTTACAGGAGGCGAAGTCGTGGCTACAACTACTGCCGATCCGAAAACCATGACATCTTATCAGTTGCAGCAGCGCTTACAACTGCTGATTTCTGCTTCTCAATTTCGCGCCCGTAATGCAGGAATCGTCGAAGAGATTCAAATAGACGGTCCCATCCTTCGCTTTATTGCCCAGCTGAAGCAGTATGATCAACCTGTGGATATTAAAGCCGTTGCGGCAGAGGATATTTATACAGCAGGACCACTGAAAGTGAGGTTACTTGTCATCCAAAACGGACAAATTATTTTTAGCACCTAAAAAATTCCAAATTTAGGCAGGATTATATTAAAAATGCTTTTAGTTTATAGTTTATAGTTTACGGCTCAATAACTATTGACTATTGACTATTGACTACTGACTATTAACTATTAACTATTGACGTATTTAATATGACTATCCGTGAATTTTCACCGACGCAACCAGTTATCTTGGGCTTTGATCCAGGTAAAGATAAGTGTGGTTTAGCGGTGATGGGATTAGATCGGCGATTGCATTATCACCAAGTTGTGTTGTCTAGTGAGGCGATCGCCACTATTGAGACACTGCGTCAAAAGTTTCCTATTTCCTTGATGGTGATGGGCGACCAAACTACGGCAAAGCGTTGGAAACAGCAAATAACTGAACAAGTTAATGAGCCGCTGAATATCATTTTAGTGGATGAGCGCTACACCAGCTTAGAAGCACGCGATCGCTATTGGCAGATGTACCCACCCAAAGGACTCTCAAAACTATTGCCACAAGGTATGCGACAACCACCAAGACCGATAGATGACATTGTTGCCATCCTCTTAATTGAAAGATACTTAAATCGCTTAACTGAATCCAGAGTCTAAATGCACACCGAGTTGACTGTTAATTTGTTTAACTTTGCTACGAGTGAGCCTCTTATAATTCAGCCCGAATAGTAAACGCATAATCTCCTCCTGGCTCTAGCTCGTAGTCTCGTTGTTCCAAGAAGCGACCGAGGGGTTCTTTAATTAACGCGCGACCTTGAGAAGGCTTAACAGACAGTTCTCCCCGGCGGAAATGCCACTGGAACTGCCACTCAAAGTCACCTGCATTGACTTCGCCCTCAAGGAAGCCGTGTTGCCAGGATTGGCGGGTAACCCTGACATGGGCAATGGTTTCTGGCAGACGTTTAGCACTCACTATGCGTAAAGGTCAAGTTTGAGATAAAAGTTGACCATGTAGGCTACTTCTACCATACATAGCTTAAATCCACAAACTAACGAAGTGAGTATTTCTCATGACTCGGTCGCACAAGGTTAGATGGGTGGCGATCTACGTATGATGTGGATATTTAAGACTAATGACAGTTAAATTTTACATAAAAATAATAATTCGTTACAGATACTTCAAGCCCGGAGATTCAAGGGAAGAAGTCGGACATAGCACCGTAATAGACCACCTTAGAGAATTATTGCTTATTGTCAGCGTTAGTGTTCAAGTTATCGACAATTTAACTTTCATATATCTGTTTGAGCATCTCCAGTTTTTGCAACACAACCGGATGATGTCGAATGGGAAATGACACTATCTAAACGCGTGGTTGCTGTTTATCTACCACGTTTTTCAACCTACTTTTACTTTTAGATGCGTAATTCTACCAGAGCCGCGCCTGTTTTGGCAACACAATCGATTGTCTTGATATTGTCTTTATCTTTTTTTGGAAAGAAGTAAAGATTAAGCAAAGTTTATTGACTTAGTTTAGGTAATACTTACATATTAGGTCTAAATACAGTACTACTACGAATTAATACTGATTTGGTTCTTAACCTATTCTTATTCTGGCTAGGGTTTGGGAAACTTTTATCTCTTTTTGTGATTTATAAAATTGTATTCTAGAACACAAGTAAAATGAATGAATTAGATAATTGTATTATAGATAAGCAAATCGTGCAAGCAGCACTGCTGGACTATCCGTTGATTGAGGATTGCGTGGTACTGGTTCGCCAAGGAGAAACTTCCAGACGAGAGCTAGTTGCCTATGTGGTAACGTCCGGGACATTCTCGTTGGAGCAGCTACAATCCCACTTGCGAGACGTGCTGCCTGCTGCTATGATGCCGAGCGCCTATATTCCAATATCCACCTTACCGCTCACTGACTTAGGGCTGGTAGACGAACAAGCTTTAATTGATATCGAAGCGATCGACTCCGACTTAGTGCAGCGATGGGAGGAACGTCTACAGTCTCTGCCGGAAGTCGAGCAGGTAGCGGTAATAGTTGAAGAGTATAACGAGAAAATCGCCCCTATACATCTTAAGGATGTACTTCCTAACTGGATTGCTAATCGCAGTACACTTCATCCTACCAGAATTGTTCCTCAAGATAGCACAGAGAAGTCAGACGCTATTGCTATCAGTCATGGTGAACCGCTGCAATTACCAATAGATGCTCCAAAAAATCTTGCCCAAGTGCTAGTAAGAGCCGCAATTGGATCGCGAGGAATTGTCTACATTAACTCTGACGGTTCCGAAACCATTCAGTCTTATGAGGCAATGCTAGAAGAAGCACAGCGGCTGCTAGCGGGCTTAAGAAAGCTAGGGTTAAAGGCTCAAGACAAAGTAATCTTCCAATTAGACCGATATCAAGACTTTATTCCGGCATTCTGGGGCTGTATTTTGGGGGGCTTTGTCCCAGTGCCGATTTCAACTGCATCTAACTACGACGAGTCCGACAGTAATGTTAAAAAGCTACTAAATGCTTGGCAGGTTTTGGGAAGACCGATAGTGCTGACCAATGGCAGCATTGCCCCTAAAATTCGTACTCTGTCGAGTCAGTTGAAAGAAGAAGACTTTCAAGTTGAGACAGTCGAGGACGTGCGATCGCACGACCCGGATCAAAATTGGTACCCCAGCCAGCCAGATGATTTAGCATTGTTATCGCTCACCTCCGGTAGCACCGGTATGCCCAAGGGGGTGATGCTGACACATGGCAATATAATAAGCAGTGTGGCTGGCACGTCCCAGATAAACAATCTTACAAGCCTTGATATCTCGTTGAACTGGCTACCCCTGGATCATCCCGGTCCTCTGATTCGGTGTGTCATCAGGTGTATCTTTTTAGGATGCCAGCAGATCCATGCTCCGACAGCAGCAGTTTTGCAAGATATCCGGAAATGGCTAGATTGGATCGAACATTATCGAGTTACGACGACTTGGGCACCCAATTTTGCTTTTGCCTTGCTCAGCGATGCTCTAAAAGAGCCGCCCCAAGGAGGCAATCGCGCTGATGATATCCAGCAGCGGCGTTGGGACTTATCCTCCCTCCAGTCTATTCTAAATACGGCTGAACCTATTGTTCAAGATACAGCACAAAACGTGCTAAAACTGCTTTCACCTCATGGGCTTGCAGCCAATGCCATGCATTCTTCTTGGGGTATGGCTGAAACCTCCTCAGGCGTTACTTTTTCAGACAGATATTTGCAAGACCCCTCAATACCTGAATATACAACATTTGCAGAATTAGGCTTTCCCATTCCTGGGATTTCTCTTCGCATCGTCAACGACAATCAGGAAGTCGTCAACGAGCAAACGATTGGCTATCTGCAAGTAAAAGGCTCTACAGTAACCAAAGGTTATTATCAGAATCGGGAACTGAACCGAGAAGTGTTCACTGACGATGGTTGGTTTAATACCGGGGATTTGGGATTTCTGCATAACGGACGTCTAACCATTACAGGGCGAACGAAAAATATCATTATCATCAACGGTGTCAATTACTATTCTCATGAAATTGAAGAGGTGGTGGAAGCGGTTGAAGGAGTGTCGCGGTCTTATACAGCAGCTTGTGCAACTCGGCAACTGGGTAGCAATACTGATGAATTAATTGTCTTTTTCCACACTTATACATGTGAGGATAACCGCTTAGTAGAACTGCTTAAAGAAATTCGCACAGAACTTGTCAGCAAGCTAGGAATAAGACCTGCCTATTTGATTTTGGTTGATAAAGAGACAATTCCTAAGACCTCAATTGGTAAAATTCAGCACGCGCAACTGAAAAAGAGCTTTGAAGCAGGTGAGTTTGATGCTATTATCAAGCGAGTTGATATTCTGCTTGGCAATAATAATACTCTTCCAGACTGGTTTTACCGCCAAATATGGCGACGGAAAGAAACGGTTAGTTTGGACAGTAAACCCAGGACGGGTTTGACTCTAGTATTCTTAGATTCGTTGGGCTTAGGGGAGTTTTTGTGCGCCGAGCTTGGCAAACTCAACCAACGTTGTGTAGGTGTTGAGGCAGGGTCAGACTTTGCCAAACTTGCGGATAATCGCTATCGCATCGCTCCTCAAAACCCCGATCACTATCGCCAGCTGCTGGAGTCTGTCTCAAAAGAATTGCTGCCAATTACACAAATCTTGCATTTGTGGACTTATGACGAGTATGCTGGAGAAATTTTGGATCTCGAAGCGCTAGAGCAGGCACAACAGCGAGGAGTTTATAGTCTGCTTTTCTTAGTTCAGGCATTGGAGCGCTTTCAAGGTTCGGATACGCCAGTTCGGCTTTCTGTGATTGCAAGCTTAAGCCAAGCTACCTCAAAAGACGAAAAAATAGCTTGTGAGCGATCGCCAATCATCGGACTTGTCAAAACAATTCCCCAAGAATTGCCCTGGTTGGATTGTCGCCATCTCGACTTGCCAGTGCAAGAAAGCGAAGTCAATGCCGCATACATTCTTCAAGAAATCCAAGTTATTCACAAAGAGCAAGAAGTCGCCTATCGCAACGGGCAGCGTCTGGTTTCTCGCCTAGAAAAGGTGGACTTTACCAAAGAAGAAAAGCGAGAACTGCCCTTCAAAGAAGGAGGAGTGTACCTCGTGACTGGTGGGCTTGGAGGTATTGGCTCAGAAATAGCTAAGTATTTGCTACAGCACTATAAGGCTCGGTTGCTATTGGTGGGTAGAACTCCCCTGCCCGAAAGAAGTACGTGGGATCATCTGCAACAAGGGGATACTGTCTCAGAGCGGATTAAAACTTATCTGTCCTTGGAGCAATTGTCGGGAGAGGTCATTTATGAAGCCGTTGATATTTGCAATTTGAGCCAGTTGCAGCAAGTGGTTGAGCGGGTTTGCCGCACCTGGCAATGCGAGCTAAATGGAGTCATCCATCTAGCAGGGATTACTACGAGAAACCTGTTAGTTGAGGAAACGGCGGAAAGCTTTGCAAGCACGCTTAATGCCAAAGTTGTCGGCACATGGACGCTGCATCAACTCCTCAAGAACCAGCCAGACAGTTTTTTCATCAGCTTTTCTTCAGTCAACAGTTTCTTCGGAGGCTTTAGTGCGGGTGCCTACGCAGCTGCTAACCGTTTTTTAGATGCTTTTTCTCACTACCAGCGATATGAGAGTTCATTACGAAGCTATTGCTTTGCTTGGAGCATGTGGGATGAGACGGGAATGAGCCGCAACTACCAGATGAAAGACCTAACCCGCACCCGTGGTTACTCGATTATCTCGCAAGAACAAGGACTACATTCGTTTTTGGCGGGTTTGCACCGCGAGCCTGGATACTTGCTGGTAGGTTTGGATGGAAGCAAACAATACATCCAACTGTATCAGGAGATGGAAGCGCATTCCTCTCAGAAGTTATGCGCTTATTTCACGGCAAAAACCCCAGTACCTGTTGAGCGGTTGCAGGAATTGTTCGTGCGCGATCGCTTCGGAAATCGCAGCATTTGTGAATTCCGCCAAATCGAAAATATGCCGCTTTCCGTAACAGGGGAAATTGACCGCAAGCAGCTAGCTACCGGACTTGTAACTACTGAGTATCTCGCACCCAGAACTGAGATAGAAGAAAAACTTATCAATATTTGGCAACAAGTATTAAATGTGCCGCAAGTCGGTATCCACGACAACTTTTTTGAGTTAGGAGGAACTTCGCTATTAGCCGTGCGCTTATTCTCAAACATTGAGCAGACATTCGGCAAAAAACTTCCGCTATCTTCTCTGTTTCCATCAGGGACTGTAGAAGCTCTTGCTCAGACTATTTCCCAAACAGAATCAGCTATTGATAATCAGGTTTCGTCAACATTGGCTGAGAACAAATCAAAAAGTTCTTGGTCATCCCTGGTAGAAATTCAACCCACAGGTTCTAAACCACCTTTATTCTGTATCCACCCCCTTGGTGGAGAAACTTTATGTTACCGCGATTTGGCAAGGCATCTGGGGTCGGAGCAACCAGTTTATGGGTTGCAACCAATCGGGTTAGATGGGAAAGAGCGTCCATTAACTCGAATTGAAGACATGGCATCACACTATATTCAAGAAATTCAGAGCATTCAACCGAATGGTCCTTATTTTCTACTTGGGTGGTCTTTTGGAGGTTTTGTTGTCTACGAGATGGCTCAACAACTTTACTCTCAAGGTGAGAAAGTGGGTCTTCTAGGAATGATTGATACCGTTCGCCCAGGTTATTTTAAGCGATCGCCATTTGTAATGCGAGTTTTCCTGCATTTAAATAATATTTTACAACAAGGACCTGCGTATCTTTGGCAAAAGGCTGTGGGTTGGAGTATGCAGGGTAAGTATCATCTGGAACAAGGATACAAACGTTACTTAAATGCTACACAGCATATATTAGATATTACGCCGCATTTAGCTGATAATGACGAACACATAGAAGTTATAGGCGCTAACATGCAGGCTTTGGACGAATATATCTTCCAAGTTTACCCTGGTCGAATAACGCTTTTGCGGACTGACGATGAGAATCGGTGCGAAGCTGTAGGCGAACAATACGATCCTCAATTCGGCTGGGGAGATATTGTTGGTGAATTAGATATGCATTACATTCCCGGCTCTCACTTGTCTGTGATGGAGGAACCCTATGTACAGATACTGGCAGAAAAATTGAAGGGTTGCCTAGAAAAGGCGTATGCAATGAATTCAACGAGTTATGTCGCCAAAACGGGCGATGATTTAGTAAAAGCACTGAAGGCAAAGTATGAGTAGCTTGACAACTACGGTTGATGAAACCTTAGTACTCGTTTAAATAGAACTCAACAGAGTGGATTTTCTGTCAAGGAAATATTTTTAGTAAATAACCCTTTTTTTATACACATTGAAGGGTTGTGTTGAGTGACTTAAAAATAATCAATTGAATACAAGCAACGGCTATGGAGAAAATTTAAATGCGTATATTGCATCTTACCAATCATGTACAAGAAATCGGTAATGGTATTGTTAATGTGGCAGTAGATTTAGCTTGTTCGCAAGCTGCATATGGTCACGATGTTGCTGTAGCATCTGCTGGCGGACAATATGAGAAATTACTATCACTTTATAGTGTCAAACACTTTCAATTAAACCAGTCTAGAAAACTGTTGAATTTAATCACAGCACTTTCTCTATATCGGCAGATAATCCAACAGTTTCAGCCAGATATTGTGCATACACATATGATGACAGGAGTAGTGCTTGCAGGGCTTTTGAGAAATGGCTTTAAATATAATTTAGTTTCCACAGTACATAATGAATTTCAGCGTAGCGCCACTGTAATGGGTTTAGCTGATCGCGTAATTGCTGTTAGTAATGCCGTAGCTGATTCAATGGCACGGCGCGGTATACCGAAGAAAAAATTGCGCGTAGTCTCCAATGGCACATTAGGCAGTCCCCGCCATCGCAGTATTATAGACTACCAACCGCTACCTCTACACCGTCCCGCGATCGTCACTGTATCTGGAATGTATCAACGCAAAGGAATTAACGAATTAATCGATGGCTTTGTGAAAATTGCCCCCGATTTTCCGCAAGCGCATTTATATCTGGTAGGGGATGGTCCGGATCGCGCAATGTTTGAGGCAAAAGTGAAAAATACACCTTTTGCAGAGCGTATTCATTTTGAAGGCTTCCAGCCAGAGCCGCAACGTTATATGCTAGCAAGTGATATCTTTGTCCTCGTTTCCCATCACGAATCCTTTGGTTTAGTTCTAACAGAGGCACGGGAAGCAGGTTGCGCTATTATTGCCAGCGATGTAGATGGCATTCCGGAAACTTTGGATAATCGGCAGGCTGGGATTTTGGTGCCAGCTAAAGATAGCCAAGCTGTAGCAGTTGCGTTAGCGGAATTACTCAGTAACCCCTGCGAACTGCAAAGGTGGAAGTGCCTTGCAAAACAAAACCTAGAGCGATTTAGTGCTGCGCGGGTTAATCAAGAAACACTTGCTGTATATCAGGAATTAATACCATATAATCTACTTGAGTTAGTTTGAACTAATGCATATTTGTGAGTAAATGTCAAATATTCGCAATTCAACTATTGCTCCAAAAACCAAAAATCACTATTGCTGACCATTTTAGAGAAATGTCAGACCCAAGAATCGAACGGAGCAAATTACATAAATTAATCGATATTATCACGATTGCCATCTGTGCTGTAAATTGGGTCGCTGATACCTGGGTGGATATTGAATTTCTAGGACAAGCTAAATATAAATGGTTGAAAAAGTTTCTAGAATTGCCTCATGGTATTCCGTCACACGATACCTTTGCTCATGGTATTCGCAAGGGTTGAATCCCAAACAATTTCAAGAATGCTTTTTGAAACAATTAAAGCTTGACTAAACCTGCTCTTTGTGGTCTAGACAATACCAGTATTTTCAAATTTTCTTTAAACAATTAAATAAAGGTTTGTTAAAGACTTACCGTAAACTACTGAAATATCCCAGGAAACACGTAAATTTATAAAGCTAATCGAATAAATGGTTTTTAATCAGGGCAGCATTAAATAATATCGATTATTGCATAATTAGATCAAGCCTGCGATCGTCTGGTTTAGTACGCGCAATGCCGCGAGTTCACTCATTCGTCT
Organism: uncultured bacterium; assembly: GCA_964245695.1. GTDB lineage: Bacteria > Cyanobacteriota > Cyanobacteriia > Cyanobacteriales > Nostocaceae > Hassallia. The sequence goes on from CAXTNZ010000044.1 coordinate 21,840, forward strand.
TATTCGGCTAGTTCTCAAAAAATGCTGACGGCGATGCCTACAGCAAAGGCATCGCCTTAGAGATTTTAGATTTGCCATTAATCCAAAATCTAAAATCCTAAAGCGCGAATTACTTATTCACTGCTGCTGCTTCTCGCGCCGCAGTTGCTTGATCTGGGTGAATACCCAAGCGTGTAAGATTAATTCTGCCCTTGTTATCAATCTCGCGCACTTTCACAATCACTTCATCACCAACTGCCACTTCATCTTCAACTTTGCCAACGCGGTAGTCAGCTAGTTGAGAAATATGGATCATTCCTTCTTTGCCGGGAAGAAATTCGACAAACGCCCCGATAGGTATAATCCGAGTTATACGTCCAACGTAGACATCACCTTCATGCAACTTGCGTGTCATGCCTTGAACGATGTTGCGTGCTCTCTTTGCCTTATTCTCATCCACCGCCGAAATCGTTACTGTGCCATCATCTTCGATGTCAATTTTGGCGCCAGTTTCTTCAGTGATACCCTTAATGGTTTTGCCTCCGGGTCCGATGACCAGACCAATCATGTCTGGATCAATCTTGATGGTCAACAAGCGTGGGGCATAAGGTGAGGTTTCGGTGCGTGGTTGCTCAATGCAAGTGAGCATTTTTTCCAGAATGTGCAATCGAGCAGATTTGGCTTGATTGACGGCTTGGGCGATAACATCCAAGGACAGACCGGAGATTTTCATGTCCATTTGCAAGGCGGTGATTCCAGTATCCGTCCCCGCAACTTTGAAGTCCATGTCGCCTAAAAAGTCTTCAATGCCCTGGATATCCGTAAGGATTCGCACTTCGGATCCTTCTTTAATCAGACCCATTGCCGCACCGCTGACGGGTTTGATAATTGGTACGCCAGCATCCATCAAAGCTAGGGTGGAACCGCACACGGAACCCATTGAGGTGGAACCGTTGGAAGAAAGCACTTCGGACACGACCCGAATCACGTAGGGAAATTGCTCTTTTGATGGTAGCACGGGTAAGAGCGATCGCTCTGCTAGCGCCCCGTGACCAATTTCCCGTCGTCCTGGTGCCCGTAAAGGTTTGGTTTCCCCAACCGAGTAAGGGGGGAAGTTGTAATGATGCAAATAACGCTTTTGTTGATCTGCTTGCATGTCATCGTTTAAGTTTTGGGCATCTCCCGGTGTGCCTAGGGTGCAAGCAGATAATACCTGGGTTAATCCTCGGTTAAATAAACCGCTGCCGTGGACTCGTCGAGGTAATAAACCAACTTGACAAGAAACAGGACGCACTTCATCCAGTTTGCGACCATCAACGCGAACGTTATCTTCGACGATTTGCCGCCGCATTAGCTGTTTGGTAATGTCTTTAAAAGTGTTACCTAATGCTTTGCTATTTGCGGTGGCAGCTACTCGAATTGCATCTTCTTCGGGAAGTTCGGCGATTTCTGTTTTAATTTTATCCTTCACCTCATCCAAAGCTGTATCTCGTTCGGTTTTGGTGAAACTAAATTGTGAGAGGATTTTTTTTATTTCATCGTTAGCGCGATCGCGAATAAAATTCTCTAGCGTCAAGTCTGCTTCTGGTGGTTCTTGTTGCACCATTTGCAAACCCAATTCTGCCATCAAATCTTCTTGCGCTTTAATTAAATCGCGCACTGCTTCGTAGCCAAAATCAATCGCCTCAATAATGTCTCGTTCTGACAATTGATTTGCCCCAGCCTCTACCATGATCACACCATCCGGCGAACCTGCGACCACCAAATCGAGGTCACTGGCATCAATTTCTGCATAGGTGGGGTTAATTATAAAATCATCTCCCACCAAACCTACCCTTACTGCTGCCATCGGTCCATTAAAGGGTATCTGGGCAATCAGGGTAGCGATTGAAGCACCTGTAACCGCTAACACATCGGGTGGTACTTCTTCGTCCATAGATAGCGTTACTGCCACAATTTGCAGGTCATCGCGCAACCATGAAGGGAACAAAGGACGCATCGGACGATCAATTAGACGGCTAGTCAGAATCGTTTTTTCTGGGGGACGACCTTCTCGCCTCATTATCCCTCCAGGAATTCTACCTGCTGCATACAGTCTTTCTTCGTAATCTACGGTGAGGGGAAGAAAATCAATGCCTTCTCTGCCTGCCGATCGCGTAGCTGTCACTAAAACTGCTGTATCCCCAGATTGTATCAAAACTGACCCACCAGCCTGGGGAGCTAGTAAGCCAACCTTCAGTCGAATATCCCGTCCGTCGAAGGATATTGACTTATCAACTTCTGCCATTCAGTTTTTTTTCCTTCTATGCACGCTATTCTCTTTCTGTGGCAATCCTAACATTTATGCACTATTGCTGGCTGGAGATACATACAAAGATAAACAAGTGACTACGCACCTGCGAAATACATCGCTCTCATCTACGCTTGTTTGCCGAGATAGGAAATTTGCTTATTAGTCTCCAACCCGATGGATTGCTACGCGTGCGATTAAAGGTATATTAGTTTTAAAGCCCAAATTGAACATCATCACCTTGCAAACAGCCTGATTGTGACGTTGCGATTAAGAGCATCGCTGCTATGGGGAGATTCAAAAAATAAAATGCCGATCCGTCTTTCCCCAGATCCAAGGGTACCCAACCAACCAATGGCTATACACTGCTGGACATTTTATTACTTGTAAGTGCCTGAACTACCTGATACACAAAAAGGAAGCATTTCAGGTTGTACAATGAAACTAGCGTTACAAATATGGTTGCACCAACTGGGATTTGGTTACAAAAAACGCCGCTAATACTTCTTTTGGTTTGTGTGTAGCCTCATCTCCCACTGCCCTGATGACAAAGACATCCTGACTTTAGCAGTAAGACGTAAATTTCGTTTGAGAATAAGGTAGCTTTTGGGGCTAACTTTTACCATCAACAATTACCAGATTCCGTAATGCCCTGAATATTTTTTACTCTTGAGGATGCATATAATCTATTTTTACTATTATCTACAAAGGGAAACTACATGATGGATAGTATTTATTTTAATGAATATTTTTAAAATGTTTATTATATTTAATAATAAAATAAATCAAATTATTGGCAATTAAAAAGAGACATAGAAGCATTCTTAAAATATTTAGTTTAAGGAATATCTGAGTAATTAGCAAATGGCAATTTTACACGGTAGTTGGTTACTGCAAAATCAGGGTGGTTGTTTATTTGTTTGGGGAGAGACTTGGCGTTCGTCGCGGGTGAATTTCTCCTTAAGTGCAACGGATATCCCACCACATCCATTAGCTATGTCACCGATAGAATTGGTGGAATGGTTGGGTTCGCGGAACATAACAATTGCCAACTTAATACAACCGCAAGTAGCTTTGGGTAAAACTGGGAGAACGCGCAAAGCTGCAAGTGCTGCTGATATGATGCCCACCCACTCGCAAATAATTAATGTGCCAACTCATATCGTAGAAAGCGGTGAAGAAGAGATAGCGATCGCTGTGGTACATTCTGCCACATTGGGAGACCAAACAGAATCCCCGCAATACCTGCAACCTTGGCGAGTCGAGGGTTTTTGTCTCAACCCAAGCGTTGCAATGCAATTTCTCACATCTCTACCTTTGAATGCAGAATACGGAGAGGATGCCTTTTTGGGTGGAGATTTACGCTTTTGGACGCAAATTGCCCGTTGGAGTTTAGATTTAATCTCGCGCTCTAAATTTTTACCGACAATTGAGAGACAATCAGATGGTGCATTAGCTGCTAGGTGGCAAGCGTTGATAGACAGTGCGGTAGATCAAACTCGCCTAGAAAAATTTTCCGCGAAGATGCCTTTAGTTTGCCGGATGTATGAGGGACTGGGGAATGGGGAATTGGGAGATAAGGGAGATAGGGGAGCAAAATCCTCCTCATCTTCCTCACTTCCTTATTTAGCAGTAGACTTTCCACTACAACCTGCTGTATTGCTGTTGGGATTTCTTCACCAAACGATAGATACTCAAGTTCGCAAAATGGTGGGTTCCCAACCTCTGCTAGAAGCCAGGATAATGGCGTCTCTACCACCGGCGGTGAAGTTGTGGCTGCAAGCTTTAAATAGTACATCCCAGACGGTCAACGCTGATACAGTCGGAGTGGAAAGGTTAGAAGCGGCGCTGAAAACTTGGACTTTGCCGGTACAATACGAACTGGCGGGAAAAACTTTATTTCGCACTTGTTTTGAACTGCGTCCTCCAGAGTCAGGAGAAACAGATTGGTTGTTAGCTTATTTCTTGCAAGCGGCTGACGATCCAGAATTTATAGTAGATGCAGCCACGATTTGGCATAATCCAGTTGAGCAATTTGTTTTCCGAAATCGGACTATTGAACAGCCTCAAGAAACGTTTTTGCGCGGTTTGGGGTTAGCTTCCCGATTGTACCCGCCAATTGCATTGAGTTTAGAAACGGAAAATCCCGAATTTTGCCGCCTCAACCCAATGCAAGGATACGAGTTTATCAAGTCGGTGGCGTGGCGTTTTGAAGATAGTGGTTTGGGAGTAATTCTGCCATCTAGTTTGGCGAACCGTGGGGATATTGCTAACAAATTAGGTTTAAAAATTACCGCACAAACGCAAAACAAACAGGGGCGTTTGGGTTTGCAAAGTCTGCTAAATTTTGAGTGGCAATTAGCTATTGGTGGGCAGACAATTTCTAAGGCGCAATTTGACAGATTGGTGGCGTTAAATAGTCCGTTGGTGGAAATTAACGGCGAGTGGGTGGAGTTGCGTCCTCAAGATATCAAAACGGCTCAAGCATTTTTTGCCTCTCGCAAAGACCAAATGGCGCTTTCATTGGAAGATGCTTTGCGACTGAGTACTGGGGACACCCAGATGATTGAAAAATTACCAGTAGTTAGTTTTGAAGCGTCTGGAGCATTGCAAGAGTTAGTTGGAGCGCTAACGAATAATCAGGCGATCGCACCTTTAGCCACACCAGAAAGCTTTCAGGGACAATTACGACCTTATCAAGAACGAGGAGTCGCTTGGCTGGCATTTCTGGAACGTTGGGGTTTGGGTGCGTGTCTTGCAGACGATATGGGATTGGGAAAAACGATTGAGTTAATTTGTTTTTTATTATACTTAAAAGAAGAGGAAGCGTTAGAAAAACCGACATTACTCGTGTGTCCAACTTCAGTGTTAGGAAACTGGGAACGGGAAGTTAAGAAATTTGCCCCAACACTCAAAGTTATGCAATATCACGGTGACAAACGTCCTAAAGGTAAAGCGTTTGCAGAAGCAGTGAAAAAGCAGGATTTAGTTATCACTAGTTATTCACTGATTCACCGAGATATCAAGTCATTGCAAAGCGTTTCTTGGCAAGGAATTGTTTTAGATGAAGCGCAAAATGTGAAAAATTCTGATGCGAAGCAGTCGCAAGCGGTGCGACAATTAGAAGCGACATTTCGCATTGCTTTGACGGGGACACCTGTAGAAAATAGATTGCAAGAATTGTGGTCTATTTTAGATTTTCTCAATCCGGGATATTTAGGAACTAAGCAGTTTTTTCAGCGACGGTTTGCGATACCAATTGAAAAGTATGGTGATACGGCTTCTTTGGGACAATTACGTTCATTAGTGCAGCCGTTTATTTTGCGTCGTTTGAAAAGCGATCGCGCAATTATTCAAGACTTGCCAGAAAAGCAAGAAATGGCAGTATTTTGTGGTTTAACTCCCGAACAAGCCACACTTTATCAAAAAGTCGTTGATGAGTCTTTAGCTGAGATTGAAACAGCAGAAGGATTGCAACGTCGGGGGATGATTTTGGCTTTACTTATTAAGTTGAAACAAATCTGCAATCACCCGGCGCAATATTTAAAACAAGATACTTTAGGACAGCATAATTCGGGTAAATTGCTGCGGCTAGAGGAAATGTTGGATGAAGCTTTAGCAGAAGGCGATCGCGCTTTAATATTTACGCAATTTGCCGAGTGGGGTAAATTGTTGAAACCCCATTTAGAAAAACAATTAGGGCGAGAAACTTTCTTTTTATATGGTAGTACATCCAAAAAACAACGCGAGGAAATGATAGACCGTTTCCAACACGACCCCCAAGGACCACCAATTATGATTCTTTCTTTAAAAGCTGGTGGTGTGGGACTTAATTTAACACGAGCAAATCATGTTTTCCACTTTGACAGATGGTGGAATCCAGCCGTGGAAAATCAAGCCACAGACCGAGTATTTCGTATTGGTCAAACTCGCAATGTGCAAGTGCATAAATTTGTCTGCACAGGCACTTTAGAAGAGAAGATTCACGACATGATTGAAAGTAAAAAACAACTCGCTGAACAAGTTGTCGGTGCAGGTGAAAATTGGTTAACAGAACTAGACTCAGACCAACTCCGCAACTTACTACTACTTGAGCGCAGTGCAGTAATAGACGAGGATGCAGAATGAAAAAGTGTTAATAGTTAATTACCGTAGGGTATGTAAGGCGCATATTATTTATGGTTGTACGAATCAAATAAATTCTTACGCCGTAACGCACCAATCAAAGGCGGTGCGTTAAACTGCTTTAACGTACCCTACAAACAAGCTAATAACTAACAACAAACAAATCGATATGACAAATTACACACTGCAAGCAAGTCGAGAATGGTGGTCACAAAGGTGGCTTGATTTGCTAGATTCCTATCGCTTTAAAAAGCGTTTAGAACGCGCCAGAAATTATGCTCGGCAGGGAAATGTTCTCAGCATAGAATTTAAGGGTGCAAAGGTATTAGCTAAGGTGCAAGGTAGCGAATTTGAACCATATAAAGTTTCTCTTTCTCTTGACCCTTTTAGTGATGAAGAGTGGGGTTATGTGATAGAAACTATGTCAAAAAGGGCGATTTTTGCAGCTAAATTATTGGCGGGGGAAATGCCACAAAATATCGAAGATGTATTTACTAGTAATGGTCTTTCGCTATTTCCTTTCACTTTGTCTGATGTCCATAGTAAATGCTCTTGTCCTGATAAGGCAAATCCCTGCAAACATGTAGGTGCAATTTACTATCAATTAGGCGATCGCTTTAGTGAAGACCCGTTTGTATTATTTCAACTACGCGGACGCACCAAAGAGCAAATTATTAGCGATTTACGCCAATTACGCAGTACTAATAATGACCAGACGCAATTAATACCTTCGGAAACATCCAACAAACAAGAAACAACTAACCCACACACTGTAAAAATTGACTCTTTCTGGCAATACAATGAGCCGTTAGAGTCTTCTTTGGTGGTTATTGCGCCGTCGGGTAGCGAGACGGTATTAGATGTTTTGGGGTCAATTCCCCTGGCAAAAGAAGAAGAAAATGCAGTAAATTTAAGTTCTGCTGATGTGGTAATGAAATATTTAGATACAGTTTACAAAGATGTGAGTCAGAAGGCTGTTTTAGCGGCAATGAACGTAGGAGGAAGTTGAGTAAGCAATTCAAAATTATAAATTACTCGCACTTCCCCTGCTTTCCCTGCTTAACATCAGGTCTAGGGTACTTACACCCAGCAAGGAGGAAAAACTACTTTTGTTTTCACTTTTTTTATTAGGAAAATTTCTTACCAATAATTGAATGTTATAAAAGCAGAGTAATCCAGTCAAACCAACATGGAACTCCAAAGCCGAATAATTTCCGTAGAACTTGCTGATGGTACAAATGTCAAAGTTGAAGCTACACCGATAGGCGATCGCAAAATAAATTTTCACACTCGACCTTTTAGCGAAGTAACCGACACCATTGAATCCCTCTCCAGGGAAATTGCCGAAGCATTGCACAAAGTTAAGCCAGATAGAGTCACTGTGAAATTTGGGATAGAAATTGGCGTTGAAGCCGGAAAACTCACAGCTTTACTGGTGAAAGGTACATCTACAGCAAATCTGGAGATTACCTTGGAGTGGGGTAACTAGTTGCTTGCTGAGGATATTTATCTGTTGTTCTATAGGGGTACAATTACTAGGAAAATGCTTAGAATCAAAAGTATTATATTAGACATATTTTTTTAGGAAAAGATAGCGATCGCCTTCAAACTATAACGAGTGCAATCGCTTGCTTATTGTCCTCTCACCCACTCCCGCACTGCACGACGAATTGCCAATCTTCCATCCGCTCGATATTGTTCAATTAATTTCGGCAGTTCCCGAATTGGTAAACTTGGAAATACCATACTTGTTTCTGACTCTACATATTCCCCGTCTTGCAGTTGATAAATCTTCAGTTCCCCAGAGTCATAACACCAAAGTTCTGGTACTCCCAAACGAGCATAAATCCCAAAGCGATCTAAAGATTTACTAGTAACATCAATTTCTAGTGCTAAATCAGGTGGTGGATCTTGATTTAAGTTTACATCGAGCCTACCCCTAACCAAAGCTTCATTTTGGAAATAAAAGCAATTATCCGCCTCAACCCCTGCCATTTTCCTTTCTTGTCTCCAGGTAGTTGAACCATAGCTTTCATAGTTTATTTCTAATTCCTCAGCTATATCCTGTACTGCAATACCAATAGCTTCTTTGTAATATTCGTGTTCAGGTAAAGGAGTCATAATTTCCAAAGTGCCGTTATCATAAGCCACTCGTGCAGCGCGATGCTCTCCCAAGTCTTTGAGGATATTTTCAAACTGTTGCCAGTCAATACTGTAAAGTAGTACGCGATCAGCTCGATTAGCAGCGATTGTCATTGACATGACCTCCTATTACCTGTAAAAAAATTGAAATTCCTGTGTTTACATACCATATTAAGTAAGTGGGCGTAATTAAACATAAAATGTACCCCTATTTCGTAGTGAGCGGTTTACCGCTCATAGCTTGGGTTTTAAGCGGCTCTATCCCTTACTACTAAGAAGCGCGTTAGCTTACAGCATTTTTCATGCATTTGAACCACAACCATGCGTAGGGGCATTCATCTTGCTGTGCCCCTACAATGTGGTCTATTTAACCGAAAACTGCTGTAATTTTCAAGATAGTAATAAAAAAAGCTCCTGCTTTGAGACAGGAGCTTTTAAACTATTTGATTGTCAGTGATGAAACTTAAAAAGTTTGCAACCTAGTCAAGCGGTTTCATATTCAATACTGGTTCGCTTTCACGGTTGATACCTTTCTCGAATCCACCTGCTGCTGCACGGGCGCGACCAGCGTGCCACAAGTGACCAACTAGGAAGAAGAAGCCCACGACAAAGTGGAAACATGCCAGCCAAGCGCGAGGAGATACGTAGTTGAAGGAGTTAATCTCCGTAGCTACACCACCCACAGAGTTCAAAGAACCCAGAGGAGCGTGAGTCATGTATTCAGCAGCGCGACGAGCTTGCCAAGGCTGAATATCGTTCTTGATTTTTTCCAAATCAAGACCGTTGGGACCACGCAGAGGCTCCAACCAAGGACCACGGAAATCCCAGAAGCGCATGGTTTCTCCACCGAAGATGATTTCACCAGTGGGAGAGCGCATCAGGTATTTACCTAAGCCGGTGGGACCTTGTGCAGAACCAACGTTAGCACCCAAGCGTTGGTCACGGATCAAGAAGGTCAGAGCTTGAGCTTGAGAAGCTTCAGGACCAGTAGGACCGTAGAATTCGCTGGGGTAAGCAGTGTTGTTGTACCAAACAAAGATACAGGCGATGAATGCCATCAGGGACACAGCGCCTATGCTGTAGGAGAGGTAAGCTTCACCAGACCAAACCAAAGCACGACGCGCCCATGCAAAAGGCTTAGTAAGAATGTGGAAAATACCGCCAGCAATACAGATAAAGGCAACCCAAATGTGACCGCCGATGATATCTTCCATGTTATTGACGCTGACAATCCAGCCATCGCCACCGAAGGGAGATTTAATCAGATAACCGAAGATAGTTGCTGGGTTCAGTGTTGGGTTCGTAATGACGCGGACATCACCACCGCCTGGTGCCCAGGTGTCGTATACACCACCAAAGAACATTGCCTTCAACACCAACAGAAGCGCACCGCATCCCAAGATGATCAGGTGGAAGCCGATGATGTTGGTCATCTTGTTCTTGTCTTTCCAGTCGTAACCAAAGAAGGAGGAATACTCTTCTAAGGTTTCTGGACCGCGAACGGCATGATAGATACCGCCAAAACCGAGTACAGCTGAGGAAATCAGGTGCAGTACACCGACTACGAAGAAGGGGAAGGTGTCGATAACTTCACCACCAGCACCAACACCCCAGCCCAATGTGGCGATGTGAGGTAGCAAAATCATGCCCTGCTCATACATCGGCTTTTCGGGAACGAAGTGAGCGACTTCAAACAAAGTCATCGCTCCAGCCCAGAATACAATCAAGCCAGAATGCGCTACGTGAGCACCCAGCAATTTGCCGGATAAGTTGATTAAACGAGCGTTACCAGACCACCAAGCGAATCCAGTGGATTCTTGGTCGCGTCCGCCGCCCATAACCGAAGGTCTATTAGAGAGCGTTACCACGTGGTAGTACCTCTTCAGGGAATATAAATTGTTCGTGAGGTTGATCTTGAGGAGCCATCCAAGCGCGGATACCCTCGTTC
>CAXTNZ010000045.1:0-32303 GCA_964245695.1 uncultured bacterium
AACACTGGCGAAAGGTCCCACAAAAAGAGTCAGTTCTTGTTGACAATGCGCTAAAAAATCTGGGTTTATAGGGATATTTTCGGAAGCAATTACCACAGGCGCAGCCGATTGACTGATAATCGTATTTTTAGAAGCAGCCGACGAGTAATGAAGTGTCTCTGTTTTCTGTTGAAATATGGTAGGTGTTCCAGTTTTAAGTGACTGGTTCACAGCCCGATCGCCTGGTAAAATTAGTGGCTTGAGTTCGGCGATAATTTCTGTGGCTGACTGGTAACGCAGTGAAGGTTGCTCCGCCAGCATTTTATCCAATGTCTGCGCCAATCTGTCACTGACATTCACATAAGAGAGCCATCGCCACTCCAGAGACTGATAATCTATCAACAAATCTGGCATTTTCCCAGTTAGGAGGACAATAGCGCAAACACCTAGTGCATAAAAATCGCTACAGGGGTAGCAATGTCCGATACGGATCTGTTCTGGTGGAGAATAGCCAATTTTCCCCACAACTGAACCAAAAGCAGAGTATCGAGGATTTTTAGCATCGCTAGACAACATCTGAGTGACTTTCTCCTTAACCACACCAAAGTCGATGAGAACAGGTTTAGATAGGTTATGCGAAAACATGACATTGTCTAGTGAAATGTCGCGATGAATTATATTAAGCTGATGGATATAGCCTAAAACTGGTAATAGATTCCATAGCCACTGGAGAACTTCTGCTTCGGAAAATAACTTATTTTGTTGAAGGCGATCGCTTAAAAGTTGAGAGTAAGTTTTACCGTCAATATATTCCTGCACTATAAACAGTCGGTCTTTCTCGGTCAACCAAGCCAAAAATTTAGGAATTTGCGGATGCTGAATCTGGTATAAAGTTCTCGCTTCGCGCTCGAATAGCTCGCGAGATTTACTTACTATATCTTTTTTTGTGTTTGTCGGTACAAACTCTTTCAGGACACAAAGTTCACCGAAACGTTTGGTGTCAGATGCTAAATAAGTTCGCCCGAAGCTTCCCTGTCCCAAAAGCTTTTGAATATGGTAGCGATTATCGATTAAAATTCCAGGGTTAATCTCTGTTAGCATTGCTGCCTGATTCTTTGGTGACTAAGATACTACTTTCTTTCAATTTTGGCAGGAGCAGTACGGTTTTGCATGGAACTACTCAAAAGCACTCATCCTTCAAGTTTAAGTAGTTCTCAAAAAACTGAGCTGATGCAGATGGAGTTTTAGAATAATAAGGGTATTACTTCAGAAGTGATAAATGGGAAAAGAGGTATCAGTAAGACTCAAGCCAAAGCATTAGGAGCCTTTTTCCATGTATCACCTGCGCTATTTTTGTAAGCTAAAAAAGAGGGGGCGACTTTCGCAAAAAAATTCGCCCCTGAAAATAAAAACTCTCTACTCCACTCTTTGTAATTGCGCTACTTTGGGGTCGATGATTTTTTGACCGAGGCTGGCAAATTTAATCGCCACAGAGATTTTATTACCTGAGCCAAAAACATGAGTGATTTCACCTACGCCAAAAGTTTTATGGAGAACGCGATCGCCTACTTGCCAATTCTGTATGCTTTGTTGCTTTCCACCAGGCGCAGAAGCACCTTTGGTAAAATGCCTACTCTGACTTGCAGTAGTCAATAATTCTTCTGGTAATTCTTCCAGAAACTGCGATCGCACTGCTGGTTCCCGGTTTCCATAAAGGCGGCGTTCACGAGCATGTGATAAATATAACCGTTCTTGGGCGCGAGTAATACCCACGTAACACAGCCGACGTTCTTCTTCTAAAGCCGTTGGGTTATCCAGAGAACGATAGTTGGGAAATAGTCCCTGTTCTAATCCTACCAAAAAGACAACGGGAAACTCCAGCCCTTTGGAAGAATGCAAAGTCATCAGAGAAACTGCTGTTTGTCCTTCTTTTAAGTTATCCAAATCGGAACTGAGGGAGGTACTTTCCAAAAAAGCGCCTAGTGAAACATCTTCGTTTTCTTCTTCAAATTGCAGCACCGCGTTATAAAGTTCTTTGACGTTTAGCAATCGGTTGTCGGCTTCTTCTGTACCTTGATTTTGCAAGTCTTTGACGTAACCAGAATCTTCCAGCAATTCTTGCAATATCTCGGAAACGGGAACTGTGCTGAGTTGTTCTTGGAATTGGCGAATCATTTGAGCAAAGTTATTAACAGCTTTCGCGGAACGCCCAGCCAATGTATTTACCGATTCTTCGTCACTCAGTATTTCCCACACTGTCGTGCCTAATTGTTGGGCGGCGTTAGTCAAAGCGTCAATAGTGGCTTTACCAATACCGCGCCGGGGAGTGTTAATTACTCGCAATAAACTTACAGCATCAGATGGATTAGCGATCGCTTTTAAATAACCCAGTACATCTTTAATTTCTTTGCGATCATAAAATTTCAATCCTCCCACAATTGTATAGGGAATTCCGGCTCGCACTAAAGATTCTTCAAAAGGACGAGATTGAGCATTGGTGCGATATAATATCGCAAAATTACCCCAGTTCACCTCTGGATTTTGCCGTTCTAAACTGCGAATTTGATTGAGCACAAATTCGGCTTCGGCGATTTCATCATCAGCTTTGTGGCAATAAATTTGCTCACCCGCACCCCGCGTCGGTTTGAGAACTTTATCAATTCGTTGAGTATTGTTTTCTATCAGTTGGTTAGCTGCTTCGAGAATATTTTCGCAAGAACGATAGTTTTCTTCTAACTTCACCATTGTGCGGGTATCGTCATCTGGCAAATTATCGCCGAAATCGTGCTGAAATTCCAGTAATATGGTGAAATCAGCCATTCTAAATGAATAAATCGATTGGTCAGCATCACCAACAACAAAAACAGAGCGATCTTTCCAGTTCCATTCACTCTTGCTATTTTCGCCGTTCGTCACTAACAAGCGGATAAGGTCGTACTGAGTGCGGTTGGTATCTTGATATTCATCAACCAGAACATGGCGAAACTTGCGGTGCCAATAAGCTAATACCTGTTCGTTTTGCTGAAACAGTTTCACAGGAATTAAAATCAAATCATCAAAGTCAAGAGCATTGTTTTGTGCTAGTCTATCCTGATAGGAACTATAAACTTGAGCAACTACTCGCCCCCAATATTTCGGTTGCTCTCTCTCGAATTCTTGGGGTGATAAGCCTTGGTTTTTGGCGTTACTAATCGCGTAACGGACAGAACGGGGTTCAAATTTTTTGTCGTCCAAGTTTAGCTGCTTGGTGACAATTTCTTTGACAATGCTTTGAGAGTCCGAGTCATCAAAAATCGAGAAATTGCGATTCCAACGCCGTCCTTTTTCGTCTTGATATTTTTCGATATCAAAGCGGAGAATGCGAGAAAATAAACTATGGAAAGTGCCACACCACAAATCTTTAATGTAGGTGCGATAAACTTGCGATTTCAGTTGAATTTGGTCGTATTGTGGCAACAAATCAAAACGCTCACCATGTTCTGACATTGCTAACTGTTCAGCAAAAAGCTTCTGAATCCGCTCTTTCATTTCCCGTGCGGCTTTGTTAGTGAAAGTAACCGCCAGGATATTTTCAGGATCGACGCGGTTTTTCAGAATCAGGTTAGCAATGCGATAAGTCAGCGCTCGTGTTTTACCGCTTCCTGCGCCAGCAACAACTAGCAGCGGACCGCAAAAGTGTTCGACGGCTTGACGTTGGGATGGGTTAAGGTGGCTGAGGAAATCAATTGTTGTCGTCATGGGTGTGAGGAGTGCGTATGACTAAGATACAAGCCGCAGCGATCGTGTGGCATCTCCCCAGGAGAGTCGCTGCTATACAATTGGTATTTTAGCAGCGTCTTCCATCAGCTTTTTACACCTTCCGCTTTCCTGTAAAAGCTATGCTGTCAGTCAAAGGCACATTTCCAAACGGTTAGGACTTACGCACTCGTTCATGTCAGAAACCCGGTTTCTTTTTTGGGGCTTGATTTTTGAACTCACGATTTTTGGTAGAAACCGGGTAACTTTCGGGTAAGTCATATATGTATGAAAGCAACTTAGTATAAGTAATAAATGTTGATTTACACCTTTTGAATTTTTCTAAACCGACATTGTTGCACCTGAAAGCACCTTATTCCTTGACAGTAAGTGGCAAGCGGACGGTGAAAATACTCCCAACTCCCGGCTGACTTTTGACAGCAATTTCACCACCCATCATCAGGCAAATGTTGCGGCTAATTGCCAACCCCAGTCCAGTACCACCATACTTTTTCGTAGTCGAGGTATCGCCTTGGGTAAAGGGTTGAAATAATTGCTGCTGTTGATTTTCAGACATACCAATGCCTGTGTCGGTAACGGTGAAAGTAATCATTCCCAAAGGTGCTTGTCGTAATGATTTTTCTTTTTCCCTTTTAACTGTTAGCGTCACCTTACCGTTCGTGGTAAACTTGGCAGCGTTGCTCAGTAAGTTTAACAGCACTTGCCGCACCCTAGTCTGATCCGCGTACATGGTGCCAAGTTCGCGACTATAATCAAGTTCTAAAATATTGCCATTTTTTTCCACAGCCGGTTTGACTGTGACGACGACGTTATTAATCAGCGTTGCTATTTCAAACGTCTCCGGATAAAGAGTCATTTTCCCCGCTTCTATTTTCGACAAGTCGAGGATGTCGTTAATTAGTTCCAGTAGATGTCTACCAGCGTCGTTGATTGTTTCCAGGTCAGTGATAAAATCTCCACTGACACCTAAATCAACAGCATCATCTTGCAGAAGTTGACTTAAGCCGATAACAGCATTCAACGGTGTGCGTAACTCGTGACTCACATTTGCTAAAAATTGGCTTTTTGCCTTGCTAGCGGCTTCTGCTAGTTCTTTAGCTTGTTGTAGTTGTTTAGTACGTTCAGATACTCGCTCAATTAGACGATTGAGAGATTTGGCTAATAATCCAATTTCATCTTCAGTGGTGATAGGAGCTCGCAAATCGAAATTAGATTTTCTCGCCACCAGCTCAGCTACTTGAGTGACAGTGATCACAGGCTCAGCGATCGCGCGAGAAGTTCGCCATGCCACAATTGCGGCGATCGCCACCGACACTAACATGCTAAGTATAATAATTAATCTCTCAACTCCTTTTGCCAGCTCCACATCTTTTGCTCTGTGCTGCTCTTGCTCTTCCGCAGTTTGCAAGATGTTAGCCAATGTTTGAGAAAGCTGATCTAGCCGCGTAGCTTTTTCACCACGCATAACTGTCAGCAATTGTTCTCTAACTGAGGAAACATTCTCAGGTTGCAGTTGCTGCTGGTCAATTTGTTGCAAAATTGACTCTATTTCCCCAACATAGGCATCTAAGTTAGTCGCGTAATCCTGCAATAAAGCCTGCAAACTCGCCTGAGTAGCAGCTAATCTCTTGGGTTTGCTGTCTATGAATCGGGCAATTTTTTTCTCGCATTTTTTAGCTTTGTCAACACTGTCAAGAAATTCGGCTTTTCTAGCAGCTAGCCGTTCTGGCTCTCCCACTACAGCAGCCAAAT
This sequence comes from uncultured bacterium, assembly GCA_964245695.1. Lineage (GTDB taxonomy): Bacteria > Cyanobacteriota > Cyanobacteriia > Cyanobacteriales > Nostocaceae > Hassallia. The sequence goes on from CAXTNZ010000045.1 coordinate 5,488, forward strand.
TTGAGCTATGCAATTGCGCTCCTACCACGGCATCCTTATAAGTAGCCAGTAGTTGTCCTTGCTCGTGAGCCTGATTTAATTGCCTGATTCCTTGTCCCCGGTAGGAATTAGCGATTACCAATCCGGTAAGGGAGCCGAAAAAGCCAATGCCAATAGCCAGAAAATACCCATAGCCAATTTTTTGATGGATGCGCCATGAGCTAGCTTTTAGTTTCCCACGTGAGGGAAATTCTATGGTCGGGAGTTCGTCGTCGGTCGATTGCTCTTCGGCTGACACTGTTTTGCTTTCTAAATTACTGTCAACAGCGGTTGGCTTTTGAGGAAAGCATCGCTCAAATCTCCTTGCCTGAGAGCAAGTATCACCACATTATTATAGGCAGTCAAATCATCTGAGATAATGATTAACACCTGCATTATCTTCTTTTTATAACAAGAGCATTGCTCATTGCTCATTAGATAGTAAACATGACCTTCATTATATTTGAGCAGTGTTGAAATGAACCTTTAACATCCTCTTAGTTGCGGCAAATAAAAGAAAGTTTCCTTACCTACTGACTAAGGATAGCTGATTACAGCGAAATTTTAACCGACGGTACGCCGCCACTCCTCTAACTTACTCCCTAAATTTATTTATCGAGTTTTACCCAACCCCACTACCCAGTACCCAGTACCCCACCTTTTATAGCGCTTCACCATAAAAATGAGGGCATAAGCAACTACACAAATTGCCTATACCCCCACATCAGACCGCACTCTAGAATCTTTACAGGTTAGTTAGGTGAGTGCCTCAACCTTCGCTGCCGAAAGTGAATTGTTTGCAGCTTGCTTCAACAATTCTGCCTTGTCGGTACGCTCCCAAGGCAAGTCTAAATCAGTCCTTCCCAAATGACCGTAAGCCGCGATGTCCTGATAAAAACGTCCGCCTCGTTCATTTGGTAAGTTGCGTAAATTGAAGCTATGGATAATCCCCGCTGGACGCAGTTCAAAGTGCTGTTTGACTAATTCCAGCAAAATTTCGTCATCCACTTTGCCTGTGCCAAAGGTATCCACGTAAATGCTCACCGGTCGCGCTACGCCAATGGCATAACTCAACTGGACTTCACATTTTTCTGCTAAACCAGCAGCGACAATATTTTTCGCCGCATAGCGACAAGCATAGGCCGCACTGCGGTCTACCTTGGTGGGGTCTTTTCCAGAAAAGGCTCCACCGCCATGACGCGAATAGCCACCGTAGGTATCGACAATAATTTTCCGTCCAGTTAAGCCAGAGTCACCCTGAGGACCACCAACGACAAATTTGCCGGTGGGGTTGACTAAAAAGCGTGTCTCTTCATTCGGCTTAATGTTAATGTCGCCAAAAACAGGTTCGACTACTGCTGTCCAGAGGTCTTGTTTAATTTTGGCTTGTACCTCTGCTTCATCGCTGATTTCCCCAATAGTGGCTGTATGTTGGGTGGAAATCAAAATAGTGTCAATACCTACTGGGCGTCCGTCTTCGTAAACTATGGTGACTTGGGTTTTGCCATCAGGACGTAGGTATGGTAAATCGCCTGTTTTGCGGACTGCTGCCAATCGGCGAGCAATGCGGTGAGCCAGACAGATAGGCAAAGGCATCAGTTCGGGTGTTTCGTTGCAGGCGAAGCCGAACATGAGACCCTGATCGCCAGCACCAATTTTGTCGAATAGTTCATTACTATCCTCCTCGCGGGTTTCTTGGGCGGTGTTAACGCCTTGGGCTATATCGGGCGATTGCTCGTCCAATGCGATTAAGATGCTGGCGCTGTTGGCAGAAAAGCCGTTATCGGCATCGGTATAGCCAATTTCGGCAATTTTCTTTCTCGCGAGATTGACATAATTAACGTTGGCTTTGGTCGTTATTTCACCAGTGATTAACACCAAGCCAGTATTAACCACGACTTCAGCAGCAACACGGCTACTGGGGTCTTGTGTGAGTAAAGCATCCAGAATCGTATCAGAAATCTGATCGCAGATTTTGTCTGGATGACCTTCGGTAACAGACTCGGAGGTAAATAAATAGCGACGAGACAAAGGCAATTCCTCCTTTGATATTTATGCTGCTGACTAAGTGCAAGCATTTAGTACAGCTACTAATTTATGAAATCATAACAAGATTTTTACAATTATTTTTTAGTGTTTTTTTATCTTCATCAAAACACTAAATCTCTCTGAATCTCTTTAATATAAATAAAAATCACACTATTTCTATTTCAGTAGTATGTTGATTTTTACACAAAAAAATAGGGACACGGCAAAGTGCCCCAAAAGCTTTAACACAAACACTGCTGCTTCTAAACCTGAACAGCTGCTAGCTTTGCTTCTTTAGCTGTCAATCGCTCATAAGCGGCACGCATTTTCAAACCTGTAAGCACTTGGAATAAACCAGTACCATTGTTGGAACCCGGATACTCACGGTGCTGGAGTAGCAAGTGAGTCATCTCACCCTCGTATTTGGTGGATGTTTTGCTGAGGTGAGTTTCGATGTAAATGACTTCTTCCAGGTTGTCAAATTGACCATCTACTTCTAGTACGGAGACGTAACGACCGTAGTAAACATCTGAGCCGTAGTATAGTTGCATACCTGGGTATGAACAACTAAGCTTACGTCCGCAAGGAGTCCACTGGATGGTTGATCCTTCATCGAATAGGTAGCATGGCTCAAAGCCTTGCTTATCTTCGCGTTGAAGCATACGAACCCGCAGTACTTTGCGTTCTTTGTCTTCTTTAATCAGGTTGGTCGGCAATACCTGGAGAACTACATCGGCAAATTCTCTTTGTGGTTCAACGTACTTGTCAAAATCCGGTTTACGGGAATTGATTTGAGCTAAGACATCTTCATAGCGGTGACCGCGTTCAGCCATGTCACGCTGGATTTTCCAGGCAATTTTAACTTCATCGCTGATGTCGAAATAAACGCTGAAGTCAATAAGCGATCGCACCCGCTCATCATATAAAGGATGTAGCCCCTCAATCACTATAATGTGATTCGGCTCCACTCTTTCTGGCGGATCGAGCAAGCCGGTTTCGTGGTTGTAAATCGGCTTATCAATTGCTTGACCATTCTTGAGCGCTTTAATTTGCTCATACATTAGGTCAAAATTGTTCGCCCTGGGGTCAAGTGCTGTTATCCCTGTTTCTTTGCGCTGTTTGCGATCTAGGCAATGATAGTCATCCAAGCAGATAACTGTCATTAATTCTTCGCCAAACAAATCTATCAAGCGGCGCAAAAACGTAGATTTACCGCACCCGGAGTCTCCTGCTACTCCTATCAGTACCACGCGTTCCGGCTTACTTGTCATAAATCTCCTTTAAATGCTAAAGATGTGTCAATCAATAATTTTTCACACAGCAGATTTTATGCTAGGAGTTTACCTATTAAGGTTTGTCCTGCGTTATTGCTACCCTGCAATCCCATAAGCTATTTAACGGGTAGACAGCAAATTTGTCGTTACCCGTCGTATAATTCTGCATTTGCAGGTAAGTATTTAATCCTAGTGATTATTTTGATTCTAACAGAAGCGGTTATTCTATACAAGGCTTGCTGTCAATAAGAATCTTCTGCTTTAATAACCATGCCAATAATTAGTTGTAGATTTTCCAATATCCTTGACCATCTCACACCAATGGCGTGGACAGGTCGGGTCATTGCTTGTGATTGTCTGGTTCAAGTCTATTAAGTATGATTTTATAACTTTTATAATGTTTTTTTTAAATTTTTTTTGAGTGAGTGAACTGTTTTTTTGCGCTCACGTATTACCATAGATATTCAAAGTTACAATATATCTAAGGAAAGAACCAGCAAACCCTCGTCGGCAGAAATAATTGCAGTAACGAGTGCGGGTATCACATATTAAGTGTCAGCTTTCAACTAAGGTAGTGAAAGAGGTTGACAGAAGTTTCACATAAGAGGGAAACTTAATTGTAGTTGTTTAGATACATCACCGCAGCAAACGAGCGCTCCGCTATATTTATTAGTAGTGGCGGACAAAAGTGTCTTATGCGGTTGGCAATGCGTACTTGAATTCTTGGGAAAAAACTCAAGAAGGCATGTTGTGGGATGCGACATGGTAAAAGCGATCGCCACTGAAAGAATTGCTGCTATAGGGGGGGAGTGACAAAAAAGCGTCTTTTTTAATCTGAATGTTTGTAGCCTGAAAGTGCCAAGCGTTTTGGAAATAGCCATGACAAAGGCGTAGATGTTGCTAAAAATATTCTGGTTAAATGCAAAAGACAACCAAAGTCGGCGAAAAAAAATTAATCGGCAGAAAGCCTTCCGTGATTGGCATTCAGCGATGTAAAATTTCATAGGGTGGCTTACCCTTTGCGTAATTCCAAGTCATCTCTCTTTTGGGAGAGGAAGTTTGAGAAGAAAAGATTAAATTGACTCATTATTAACATTCTCCAAAAGACATATCCTTTAACTTAGAAGGTGAACAGGTGTGTTTTTTGCCATACCTGCATGTCTTTGGCGAGTGTACCTAGCAAGGCATTAATTTGTAATGCCACTTTTCCAAACTACAGCACGCTTGTCAAACCGAAATCCGGTAAACTAAAGCAAGCTTGTGGTGGGAAGGGTTTTTTTTGAATAAAGGTTAAGTAAATATCGGAGTGGTAGAACGAATGTACAATCTAGGTGCCCCTGAGGATACTGCCAACCAAGAATCAGGTAGCCGCATCTTCGTCTACGAAGTGGTGGGTTTGCGTCAGAGCGAAGAAACTGATCAAACCAACTACCCAATTCGTAAAAGTGGCAGTGTGTTCATCAGAGTGCCTTACAAGCGCATGAATCAGGAAATGCGAAGGCTCACTCGCCTAGGCGGCAAAATTGTTAGCATCCAGCCAATGAATGCTCTACAGCAACTCAATGGTAAATCTCCATATGAAAGTGTAGACGTTATTAACAACGCGACTTCTGATGAGACTGCTAACAACCAAGGAAATGGTCAAGCCACACCTGTGAATGCTAACACTGAAGTGAAAGGCGAAGTCAAAGCCTTCGGCACACCTCAGTCTGAGCAACAGCCCAAGAAGGACACAAAAGGCAACACCATGACTCAAGCGAAAGCCAAGCACGCTGATGTTCCCGTGAACACTTACCGTCCCAATGCTCCTTTTGTTGGGAAATGTATTTCTAACGAACCGTTAGTCAAAGAAAACGGCATTGGTATTGTTCAACATCTCAAGTTTGACCTCTCTGGAAGTAATTTGAAGTACATAGAAGGTCAAAGTATTGGTATCATCCCACCTGGAGTAGATAAGAACGGCAAGCCGGAAAAACTCAGACTGTATTCAATCGCCTCCACTCGTCATGGCGATGATGTAGATGATAAAACAGTATCGTTGTGCGTCCGCCAATTAGAATACAAGCACCCAGAAACCGCCGAAACAGTCTACGGTGTTTGCTCTACTCACCTGTGTTTCCTCAAGCCAGGAGACGAAGTGAAAATCACAGGTCCTGTGGGTAAAGAAATGTTATTACCCGATGACACAGATGCCAAAGTGATCATGATGGCGACAGGAACGGGTATCGCGCCGATGCGGGCTTATTTGTGGCGCATGTTTAAGGATGCGGAAAGAGCCGCTAACCAAGATTACCAGTTTAATGGATTCGCTTGGTTAATATTTGGTGTTCCGACAACTCCAAACCTTCTGTACAAGGAAGAATTGGAAGAAATGGAACAAAAGTATCCAGAAAACTTCCGCCTAACTTGCGCTATCAGCCGCGAACAGAAAAACCCCCAAGGTGGGAGAATGTACATCCAAGACCGGGTAGCAGAACACGCGGATGAATTGTGGAAGTTGATTAAAGAAGAAAAAACTCATACATACATCTGCGGTTTGCGGGGTATGGAAGAAGGTATCGATGCGGCGCTGACAGCTGCTGCTGCTAAGGAAGGTGTAAACTGGACTGATTACCAAAAGCAAATTAAGAAAGCCGGTCGCTGGCACGTAGAAACTTACTAAGTCACAAGTCATTTGTCATTTGCAAAAGACGAAGGACTAATTTTAGTAGGTGGGGCATATGCCTCACCTACAATTGTTATTAGTCAAAATTGGTATAAAGTTTGTGGGTGTGAAGCTGGGAATACTCGGATTAGGCACGGTGGGGACGGGTACGGTGCAGTTATTGCAAGATTTGAACGGACGTCACCCGTTGTTGCAAGAGATAGAAATATATCGGGTGGGGGTACGATCGCCCCAATTATCCCGCGCTGTAAAATTACCAGAGAATGTTTTGACCACAGATTTAGAATCAATTGTCAATGATCCATCGGTGGATATTGTTGTTGAATTGATTGGTGGATTAGAGCCGGCGCGATCGCTTATCTTGAAAGCTATTGAAAATGGTAAGCACATTGTCACCGCTAACAAAGCAGCGATCGCTCGTTTTGGTGATGAAATTTTCACAGCTGCCAATAAAGCCGGAGTATATGTGATGCTAGAAGCTGCCGTAGGTGGTGGTATTCCAGTAATTCAACCTTTGAAGCAATCTTTAAGTGTGAATCGCATTCACACCGTCACAGGTATCGTAAACGGTACAACTAACTACATCCTCACGCGGATGCAAACCGAAGGTAGCAACTTCAACGATGTTTTAGCTGATGCTCAAAAGTTGGGTTACGCTGAAGCTGACCCGACAGCTGATGTTGATGGCTTAGACGCAGCAGATAAAATCGCCATCCTCGCATCATTAGCCTTTGGTGGACGAATTAATTTACAAGACGTTTATTGTGAAGGAATTCGGCAAGTTAGTAAAACAGATATTGCCTACGCCGAGAAATTGGGATTTGTGATTAAATTGTTAGCGATCGCCAAAACAATCACTTCCCCACCTTCCCCCCTTTCCGTCAGAGTTCATCCTACCTTATTACCCAAAGAACATCCATTAGCTAGCATAAACGGCGTTTATAACGCCATTCTCGTCGAAGGTGAACCAATAGGGCAAGTGATGTTTTTTGGTCCAGGTGCTGGCGCCGGAGCAACAGCCAGTGCAGTATCCTCAGATATATTAAATTTAGTTGCAGCACTCAAAACCAGTACAGCCACCCCAAATCGCCTGTTAGGTTGCGCTCATCAGGATTACTGCCAAATTGTGCCAATGGCAGAACTAATTACCCGATTTTACGTCCGTTTCCTCACAAAAGACCAACCCGGAGTAATCGGCAAATTGGGCACTTGCTTTGGTGAGTATGGCGTTAGCTTAGAGTCAATCGTGCAAACAGGTTTTCAAGGAGAACTAGCAGAAATTGTTGTAGTCACCCACGATGTGCGCGAAGGCAATTTTCGGCAAGCATTGGCAGAAATCCATAGCCTAGAAGCGATAGACAGCATTCCTAGCTTGCTGCGGGTGTTGTGAAGCGTGTTTTTGGTTATCAAAAAACACTTAGCTCAACTTTATCCAAAATTAAGAACTCGGTTTTCTTTATCCGGCAAAAAAGATCGGCAGTGAAGTGCAAATACTTTTTCCACGTCAGAAATTATCGATAATCACCTAAATTGGCGAAGGTATTGCTAAAAGTTTACATATTTATGTATTTTGAATACATGGTAGCTTTGACACTTTAGGAAATTGATATGAAAGTTTGCGTTTTGCAACCTGACTATTCCCAATCGACATTAGACTATAAAAACTATGACCCACCTCGTAACCTGTCTCATCTATTACCCGAAGATCAAGTAGACCATGTATTTCTCAATAAAGCTATAGCCTATCGTCAGTTAAAAGAGCTAAAAAAGCAGGGGTACGATATTTTTGTCAACCTGATTGAGGGCTATCGAGATTGGGATATTCCCAATTATTACGATGTAGCTACCGCCTTAGAAGACCTCAACTTACCGTACACTGGACCTAAACCAAATCCGTGCGACCCTCCCAAGGATGTAACAAAATATATTGCTGAATCGATGGGAGTTAAGACACCAGCGTTTATAGTAGCTGAAACTTTAGCTGATGTGGAAAACACCTTTCAGAATTTAAAATTTCCCCTGTTTGTGAAGCCTGTAGAAGCAGGGGACAGTCTGGGAGTTGACAATAAATCTTATGTAACAACAAAAGAAGAACTTCTGAGCAAAGCTGCGGATATTCTGGCTAACTTTGAGCGAGTTTTGATTGAAGAATATATTGATGGACGCGAACTAACCGTCCTGATAGCAGCTAATCCAGACGATGCAGGCTCCCCTGTGGTATATAAACCTGTTGAGTTTTTATTTCCCAAAGGTGAGCATATTAAAACCTACGAACTAAAGCATAAACAACATCATCCAGAGTGCTACGTTCCTTGTGATGACGAGCAACTTGATGTCCGTTTAAGAGAAGTGACAAAGCTGATTTTTTTGGCGATCAATCCGACTGGATATGCTCGAGCTGACTTTAGAATCAATGGGGAAGGAGAAGTCTTTTTTTTGGAAATTAATTTCCCATGCACTGTTCTTTATGATGAAGTTTCAGAAAGTTCTGCTGACTATATCCTGAAATTTGATGGGACTGGTTTAGATGGATTTCTCAAACACATTATTGCTGAAGGAATTGCCAGACACCAACGCCGCCAAAAGAAGTATAAAGTTCGGAATGATGCGATTTCCGGCTATGGCATCTATGCGGTGAAGAATTTGAAATCTGGTGAAGTTATATTTACAGGAGAAGCTAGATCGCAAAAAATTGTCACTCGTTCTTATGTCGAATCTCATTGGGATGCGAGACAAAAAGAAGATTTTCAACGTTACGCCTATCCCATTAGTGAAGAAGTTTTCATTTTGTGGGATGATAATCCAACAGAATGGAGTCCGCAAAACCACTCTTGCGACCCTAACATTGCTATTCAGGGACTTGATCTTGTGGCAATACGAGATATTACTGGGGGTGAGGAACTGACCTTAGACTATGCCGCATTATACGATGAAAATTTCTTGGAATTTGACTGTCAGTGTGGCTCACTTAATTGTCGAGGTATCATTCGCGGAATATCTGGAAATTCTGTAACTCAGCGGGAAAAAAAGTTAAAGAATTCACAACTAAAAATTGAAATTGAAAATAGTCCCAAAATGTAGGAAGATATATTGTCTTGATTATTCCATACAAAATTCATTTGTGACTATTCGATGAAAAATCAGATATTCTCTACCAACGAAGAGCTAACTACTACTCAACATAAAATCACTAAAGTTTCATCTTTTGCTGAAGTTTGGGAATGTCCTTTAACAGGTGAAAAATCGCTTCATGCAACTGTGAACTTTATACCAGATGACATTATTTCCAATTTCAAAACTAAAGAGATATTGACAGACCCAAACTATTTGACAGTGCAATTCAATGAGCAAGAACATATTATGTTCACTTCAGAGTTTTTACATTATATAAATCACAGTTGTGACCCCAATGTTTTTTTTGACACCACAAACAGGGTTCTTCGCTGTCTGAGAAAGATTGAGGTAGGTGAAGAAATGACCTTCTTTTACCCATCTACGGAATGGTCTATGGAGCAAGAGTTTGATTGTGACTGCAAAACTCAAAGATGCCTGGGACGCATTCAGGGCGCAGCACATTTACCCCCAGCTATTTTGCAAAGCTATCAGATCAGTGATTATATAAAACAATTAGTTTTTGAAAAGGTTGATCACACTAACATGATGGCAAACAAATAATAATTGAGTAACTAAATTTAGTAGACCGAAAAGATTTCCAGAAGGAGAAGCGATCGCTTCATTTAAGTGAGTGTATACAATCCGCCAGAATGCCGATATTATCTGCTTTTTGAGCAATAGGGTTGTAAATCAGTTCTTATGCCTCGGTGCGCGATCGCTCTCGTCAACTTCAATCATCATCGCCTGAAACCCTTATTATTTCGTCAAACTTCCCAAGTTTTCGGTCTACTGAAATTATACTAATGACAAAAACGCATATAGTACGCCTTACTGTTCTGTTCGCCTAGTTTAGTAATGACTTCTCATCGGGGCAAACTTCCAATTTTTCGGCTAGCATCTGTTTACGATCTGCTTCTATATTTAGAGGAAAGTCGCTTGCTGCTTCTATAGCGGGAACGGAGACACTACCCGACTCAACATCACCAGCAAATGTCCTGGGTAACTGTACCCCAAGCATTACCATTCTGATTGCGTCGAACAAAAGAAAAGCCAGCCACAAAATATGGTTACTCTCAAACTTAATCGCGGCTACATCCGCAGGTAAAAATCCCACGACAAGAGCAATTAAACTAACATTACGGAGAGTATGCCCTTCTGCCAAACCCAAGAAGTACCCATCTAGCATGTAACCTATTGAACCGCATATCAGGGCAAGTACCAACCAGGGAACAAAAATATGAATGTTTTCGGTGACTTCGGTGTGGTTGGTTAACAACCCAAAAACCGTATCAGGAAATAGCCAACACACTCCGCTGAAAGATAGTCCCACCAGCAGAGCAGTTAAGACAGAAACTCCAACCAAGGGTACTAACTGTTGTGAAGCTCCTTTTCCTTTAAAGTTTCCGACCAGAGTTTCTGTGCCATATCCCAATCCTTCTACAAAATAGAAGCTCAAATTCCATATCTGTAAGAGCAAGGCATTTTGAGCATAGATAATCGTCCCCATCTGTGCCCCCTGATAGTTAAACATTAAGGAGGTAAACATCAGAATTAAATTGCTAATAAAGATGTTTCCATTCAAAGTCAAGGTGGAGCGTATAGCTGAGGTGTCCCAAATTTTTCCAGCTACCTCTGGTAACTCTTGCCACTGGATTTCTTTGCACAAAAAAATCAATCCCACCAATAGAGACAGATATTGGCTTGTAGCATAAGATACTCCTGCCCCCATGCTTGCCCAGCCCAAGTGGATAATAAACAGGTAGTCGAGTGCGATGTTGGCAGCATTGCCCACGACCGACAACACCACAACTAAGCCATTTTTTTCCTGTCCCAGAAACCAGCCAAGCAGGACGAAGTTGAGCAAAACCGCAGGCGCTCCCCAAATCTGGGTGTTAAAATAGGAAAGACCATCAGCTTTAACCTCTGGGGCGACATCTAGCAAAGCAAACCCCAAATATCCCAAAGGGTACTGCAACAGTACGATCGCTCCACCCAGTACAACAGCAATTAAACCATTACGCAGTCCCACCAACAACACACCCTCTCGGTCATCTCGTCCTACAGCTTGTGCTGTTACTCCAGTGGTGCCCATCCGTAAAAAAACTAAAACGAAGTAGAGAAAGTTAAGCAGGTTTCCAGCTAGGGCAACTCCAGCTAGGTGGTGGATTTCCTCTAGATGACCCAAGAAGATGACACTGACTAAATTCGCCAATGGTATCATGATATTGGAGAGGACGTTGGCGATCGCCAGTCGGAAGTAGCGAGTTACGAAGCCATATGTGTATTCTCCTGTGAGCTTTGACGCAATAGTGGTGATGCGCTTACCGCCAAAGTTCTCGCTTATGAGTTTGCTTAACATCGTAAGTATTTCTTTCAATTTTTACATTTTTTAACAAAATCTTGCATGACCAAGGCATCAATCGCCGTGTGTTTAATCGCTGCTTAAGGGATTTCCAAAGAATAAATCATATTATGTTCGGTAAATTACTTACGATTAAGCCCCGATTTGAATCCACCAATGAAAACCAGTTAACTCCGAATCCTAACAAAACAGTGGTGTAAAGGTGTCATCTATGGCTTAATTTGTTTAGATACAAATTTTACCTTTACCAAGGTAATTACGATGACAAATACACCAAACGATCCTCGGTCATCTCAAAGAAATGCCCTCGGCTTTGATGAATTCATTGCTATTCTGGTTGCCTTTGCGACTATTGGAGCGGTTCTGTTTTGGGCATTTTCCCGCAGAGATTCTGGCTGGAACTTCAGCGTTTTGCCGTCACCCTCTCCTACTGCGTCTGTTGCGGTTCCCCCTACGACTCAGATACAACCAAATGCAAACTCGAATTTAAATACTGTGCCGTCGGCTCCACCTGCTACTGTAGATCAACCTACTTTAGTAAATCCGTCTCCATCTCCAGGAGCGATTCCGACGCTGATTTTGCCATTTCCGGTTGCTCCAGCTGCACCACCACAGGTGCAAATGTCGCCTTCTCCTAACACTGTTGCCGAACCATTTCAAATAGTTACTCCTTCTGCACAAAAGTCAACAATTCCGCCGCCAATTGCATTTAACGATGTGCCATCTGACTTCTGGGCGAGTCGGTTTATTAATGTTCTTTCTTCTCGTAGGATTATTAAAGGCTTTCCTGATTATTCTTTTAGACCAAATCAGCCTGTAACTCGTGCTGAATTTGCGGCGATACTAGAAGAAGCCTTTAATAATAAGCTTGCCACGAATGCGATCGCTTTTAACGATATCCCATCAAATTACTGGGCAAATCCAGCAATTAAGCAAGCTATCAACACTGGATTTCTCAAAGGCTACCCTGACAAAACCTTTAAACCAAACCAAAAAATTCCGCGAGTGCAAGTTTTAGTTGCCCTTATCAGTGGGTTGAATTTGAAAGAACCTACTTCTGTTGATAAAACTTTAAGTATCTACAAAGATGCTAAAGATATTCCTAACTACGCCATTGGCAAGACAGCGGCGGCTACAGCGAATAATCTTGTGGTAAACTATCCAGATCCAAACACCTTTGCTCCCAACAGAGAAGCTACCCGTGCGGAGGTAGCGGCGATGGTTCATCAAGCTTTAGTGCGAATGGGAAGGCTGCAACCAATTCAATCTGAAAATATTGTGCGCTCGCCTCAATAAGCATCTTTAGTGCAAGTGGTCAAGTATTTTTTTTTTTTACTTGACCACTTTGTGGTGCATCAGCTGTTAAAAGCGCACGAGAGCACTTAATTACTTAACTTTTAAGCGTCTTTGCCGACAACTTGTGATTTGAGGGTAGTGATTTCACTAGTTAATTCTTCACGAGTTGAGGCTTTGAGTAAATAGCGGTAAACAAACCAGGCAGAGTATCCAATCCCAATCAACTCAAAGGTAGGAGCTACTAAGGGGATATCGTTCAAAGCATCCAATACTGCTAAGAGTACCTTGACGGAGACAATCGCCGCCACGATTAAACCAATGCTAACTAGAGGCTGTTTATATTCGTTAAAGAAGTTTCCCAGGTATTCGGGTAGTGTCGCTAAAAATCGCGAAACTTGTTCTCCGTATTGTCGCAATTGATCCTGAGACTCCACAGGAGGCTGAATTTTAGTTATGGTTCCTGTTTGATTGTTGATATCTGGCATAGTTCCCTCTGGCGACTTGGTTTCGATGTATTCCGGTTCTTGCATTTGGGCTTCCATAATTTTGACAGTTGAGTGACTTTGATGCGGACAGTTACAACCAGTCATACTGTTGACTTGGCTATGCACGACTCACATTAGCACGACTGATTATAGGGTACAAAAGGGTTTTGGTTTTCTATCACCATAATGCTCAAGTACCACTACTTCATCAACTACAAGGTAGAAAACCAGTAGGAGTGTAAAAGTTAGAAGGCAGTAGGAGAAGTTAAAATCAGGATTCTGTGTTCGGTTTTGGGAAATCAACACCGAATCCTTGTTTGCAGTTATCCCACACCCTGTAAGTGAGCGATCGCTCACTTTTACGTAGCAATCATGCGAAAATCAGTCCACCTCTTACTTATACAAGTCTAAACGCCGATTAGACATGATATTAAAGCTATCTTCAGATGCGATCGTCAATTAACTAATTGGGATTGATATTAATACCGAAGAAAAATTTTTATGTATTAATATCATCTAGACTTTAAACTGATTATGTGGTATTTTATTTATGCTTATTTGGGACTGTGGAAACCCAGGAAAGCAGAGGCTCATACCAACTTGTTTTGCGGCGTTTTTGGCTGACTCGCTACGTTCCGCTGAAAATGATATCCCTGATACATTTCACACACCAATTACCGAAAAAAACAGGCGGTTTTGGGGCAAAGGCTTGCAAACAGCAAGTTGCTTATCGCCAAAACCAGCCCGCCGGTGTTGTATTTATTTCAACATACCTGTTTAGTTCAACTAAGAGCATCCCTACGAGTGCAAAAACACCCCACAGGCTGTAAGAACCTAGCCCGCTTAATCGCGGGCTATAAGCATTTAAGGCTGCCTTTGCAGCCTTGGTTCGTGTAGCCTTTGCCGGTGCGAAGAAAGCAGGTTCCCCGACAGCCACGCACCTGGCGTGCACCCTTGGTGGGTGTCAGTTACAAAATGGGGATGCTCCTATTCAAGTTACTTCCAATCGGGAATTTCTGCGTCTTCGCCACCAATACCGATTCCTGTGTTAAATATTTTGGCATCACTGATATTTAGATTATTCATTGATGCCTGATACACATTAGAATCATGAATCGTAGCGCTAGTCAAATTTGCCGCATCAAGATTGGCTTGCTTAAAATCTACATTGGTGAGATAAGCTGAAGTTAAGTTAGCACGACCCAAATTAGCGCGAGTTAAATCAGCACCTTCCAGGTTTGCGCCTTTGAGATTTGCTCCTTCAAGATTTGCTCCTCTCAAGTCAGCACCAATCAAATGAGCACCACTGAGGTTGGCTCCTGCTAGATTACACCCGTTACATTCCCCAGTTGAGAGCAGTTTTTCTAAATCTTGCGGATTCTTAGCATTCACTACACTAGTGAAAAATAGGGGAGTTGCTAAGACGAGAGCTACTAATAGCTTAAGTTTCATAATTTTTACCCATTGCAACCTAGTTGCATCCGTTCTGTTCCTCACAATTCCATTATCTCACTAAATTCCTTGAGGATGCAGATTGACTCTACAAATAGGTTGTGATATCAAGCGGCTTTGGAGATGAAGCACAAATGGTATTGATTAAATTGTCTAAATCTTACTAAATACTGTTGGTTTTTGGGCTATGGCGGACTGATGAACTCTGACAAATTAAGAATATTAAATATTTTGAAGATTACAGTCTACTTATCATAATTTGCCGTCAGGATGTTGATGAGTATTTCTTACTAAGGAAGTAGACGACGCATAAAGACACAAAAAACGAGCAAACCTTCTCAAAGAGAGTGCGGGGTGATTGCGAAAAATGTCAATAATAACGAAAAAACCCGCACTCTCTTTGAGAGCCTCTAGGAAAAATCCCTCGGTTTAAACCGATAACCAAAAAGGTTTGCTCGTTTTTTACAGGTTTTTCCCACGACAAGTAAGTGGCTTAAAACAGAGTAGCAACTGGTGTAGGTAGAGAGAGGAAAATTCTCTTCTACCAACGTTCCGGAAGCACGCGGGAATTGCTGTAGCTTAAACCGCTAGGAATTCTCGCATATATTGATTCACTAACTCAGGCTGCTCTTGCTGCACCCAATGGCTACAATTGGGAATGTATTTGATTTGAAAGTCTCTCACATAAGCTTCTGTTCCATAAGTTAGTTCCTTACCCAGCGCGGTATCTTTTTCTCCCCAAATCATTAAAGTTGGCACTTCTAAAATGCCCCAATTTTGTCCTATCAATCTTTGTTGAAAAACGTTGCGGTAATAGTTTAACATCGCAGTTAAAGCACCGCGTTTGCCTGCGGCATCTTTGTAAGCGTCAATATCAGCTTTGGTGAAAGCACTTTTATTAATTGCCATACCTTTAAAAGCAGTTTCAATTGGTTGATAATCTCCGCTTTGAATTAATAATTCGGGTATTAAAGGCAATTGAAAAAAGAAGATGTAAGAACTACGTAGCAACTGTTGAAGAGTGCGGAAACCTTGGGCAAATTTGGCAGGGTGGGGTAAGTTGAGGATAATTAATCGCTCTACCATTTGGGGATGTTCATAAGCGAAATTCCAGGCGATCGCTCCTCCCCAATCATGCCCAACTAAAACACATTTTTCGTAACCTAAACCTTTAATTACTCCGGCGACATCTTTGACAAATTCATTCATCACATAAGCTGATTGCTCTTTTGGTTTGTCGCTATCATTGTAGCCACGCAAATCAAGGGCAACTACTTTAAAATATTTGGCAAATTCTGGTATTTGATGCCGCCAAGAGTACCAAAACTCAGGAAACCCATGTAACATCAGCATCAATGGACCTTCGCCCTGAGTTACGTAGTGTAGTTTGATTCCATTAGTGGTAATGTATTCGTGCTTCCAAGAACCTTCTATTACAGACATAATTAATCAGCTTGAAGCTATATAAAATACTCGCTAATAATGTAACAAATATTTTACAATTTGCCTTCTAATTAACAGCCATATTTTGGCAGAGATATTAAATAATTCGCCCATAGATAGATGTGAATTATGGGTATAAATTGGTAAAAAGATAAACACAATTCTCCCCAAGTACCATGAGACAACAGCTGACACACCACCCTTCATTTTGGGTTGAGCGACTGGCGCGATTTGGCTATGCTTCAAAAGGAGTAGTTTACGGTACTGTTGGACTCCTAGCAGCGCAGACAGCTTTTGGCACGGGTGGTAGAACAACTGATACTCAAGGCGCTCTCCAGACAATTGTAAACCAGCCATTTGGTAAATTTTTGCTTTCCTTAGTTGCAATTGGCTTGATTGGATACGTAATTTGGCGGTTTGTACAGGCAATTAAAGACCCAGAAAATAAAGGCACTGACGCTAAAGGTTTGGCACAGCGAATTGGTTATGCAGCTAATGGCTTGCTTTATGCAAGTTTAGCCATAAGCGCTGTAAAAATAATCTTTGGTTCTGGCGGCGGTGGTAATAGTAATTCAACCGAAGATTGGACGGCACGTTTGCTTTCTCAACCCTTTGGTCAATGGTTAGTTGGAACTGCGGCGGCGTTTGTAATCGGTCTAGGTTTCTATCAATTTTATATAGCTTTTAGTGGCAAATTTCGTAGAGAACTCAATTTAACTGAGTTAAGCAATAAAGAACGCCAGTGGGTGATGGCAATTTGCAGATTTGGTTTAGCGGCACGGGGTGTAGTATTCTGCATTATCGGCTGGTTTCTGATTCAGGCAGCAACCCAGTCTGACGCTTCCGCTGCGGGAGGTTTAGATCAGGCGTTACAGACGCTAGCGCAACAGCCTTACGGACCTTGGCTTTTGGGTATTGTGGCGTTGGGTTTGGTGGCTTATGGGATTTATATGGTGATACAGGCGCGGTATCGTCAACTAGTCACGCCTTAAACGGTGCGGCGACAATAATTTCAGTATTTGAAAATGACAATAATCGAAACGCGGGGCGTTTGGCTTACCACTACCGATAGTAAGGTTCTCCGTTCCCAGCAACGCATTGCTGAAGCGATGGACTTCCTCGCCCAGACCGGATTTAATGTGGTGTTTCCCGTGGTTTGGAACAAGGCGGTAACGCTGTATCCCAGTCAAGCGATGCGGCAGACTTTTGGTGTCGAAATTGACCCGCTTGCTGTTGGTCGCGATCCTTTGGCAGAATTGATTGCAGAGGCGCGGCGGGTGGGGCTAAAAGTCATTCCTTGGTTTGAATATGGCTTTGCCAGTTCCTACAATTTGAATGGCGGGATGCTGTTGGCGAAAAAACCGGAATGGGCTGCCCGTGATTCTACGGGGAACCTGCTGAAGAAAAACGGCTTTGAGTGGCTGAATTCCCTTGACTTCCAAGTGCAGGATTTTATGTTGAACTTGGTGCTGGAAGTTGTGAAGAATTATGATGTTGATGGCATTCAAGGGGACGATCGCTTTCCGGCTTTACCATCTGAAGGAGGTTATGATCGCTTTACTATACAACGCTATCGCCAGCAGTTTGGTCAAAATCCGCCAAACAACCCCAAGGATAAGCAATGGCTGCAATGGCGTGCAAATATTCTCACTGAGTTTTTGGCGCGTCTTCATCAAGAAGTCAAAGCGGTGAATCCGAACCTTTTGGTATCGATGGCTCCTAATATTCATGATTGGGCATTTAAGGAATATCTGCAAGACTCTCCCAAATGGTTAGAAAAGGGACTAGTAGATATGATCCACCCACAGATTTATCGCCGTGATTTTCAAAATTACAAATCTATTGTTGATAGGCTGGTAAACGATCAGTTTACAGTGACACTGCCGAAGTTAGCACCAGGAATTCTCATGAAGTTGGGAAACTACTTGATAAGTCCAGAGTACCTTGTGCAGGCAATTGAATATAACCGCGATCGCGGCATCTCCGGTGAGGTATTCTTTTTTTATGAAGGTTTGCGAGAAAACAATAACGCTTTAGCCAAGGTGTTGCAAAATGGTCCCTATGCTCAGAATGCCTCATTTCCCTCTCTGTCTGATTTAAGTGGAAATGGTGTGAGCAAAAGCAGGTCATCTTCAATTTCGCTGGGGTTTGTCAGGTTTTTGAGAAATATTTTTTAGATAGTAAGTAGCAGTCAAAATAATTCATAATTATTAATTCATAACTGATAATTAGTTGAAAATTATAAATTATAAATTACTAATTATTCTGTCATTAACTGCGTACACTCCTGAGCCTAAAAATCTCTAGTCCCCAGTCTCTAGTCCCCAGTCCCCAGTCACTATTTGATGACTACTTTAAATTTGATGCTATCACTTTATCGGCGGTCAAGTTAAATTTGTCTGGGTATTTTAATAAATACGTTACCTTATTAACTTGCTGAGTTTTTCCGTTTTGAAGTATTTTTACATTACCACTCAAAACAACTTTGCGTTCTTTAGGAAATACTTCAGCTTTATCCGCTATGGCATTAATCTTCGCCGCTTTAAAATCGAACTTGACATTACCTTGCCAAATATATACATCTGCAACTGGGGCAGTTGTTTGCTTGATGGGTGTCGTAGCTGATGGTTGTGTGTCTATCTGTTGAGCGCCAACACTTATTGCAGAAAGTGAAGTTACAGTGGTTAAAGTTGCTGGTAGTAAGAAAGATAAAAGAATACGCCGAATAGATGAGGATGTCATAATTAACTCTCGAAAAGGCTATTTTTATTTCCCGCTTGTCTCCTGTGAATTTCTCACAGAGCGGTAATTATTTAAATCTAACTAAAGTTATCTATATAAATATGACAATTTTATTTGAGTTATGATAATTATTTTTTCTACTTTTTTAACATAGCCGCCAAGACAAGGACGCTTGCACAAAAAGGCAATGTCCTCCTTGAGCGAACTGTGAGTCGCCAAGAAAAAAAATAAACAGAGAATCTCACGAATCATTTAGGACGGTTAGATCAATGATTTTTATCAGCAGCTATTTTGCGATTATATTTACATTAACTTTCACGGTCTTTGTTGGTTAGTTTGTTAGAAAATTAGTTTTAGAGGGCGATCGCATGAAATACCAATCTCAGGTGCAAACGGTAATTGAGACTCTCAAACAAGATTTACCAACTCTTTTTGAGCAGGATATTTCCTACGACATCTATACGCGGGATATTTATTTTCGCGATCCAGTAAATAAATTCAAGGGCAAAATAAACTATCGCATTATCTTTTGGACTTTGCGATTTCACGCTCAACTATTTTTTACAGAAATTTACTTTGACGTGCATGAGGTGTATCAAGAAGCCGAAGATACCATTTTGGCGAAGTGGACGGTGCGGGGAATTTTGCGTGTTCCGTGGAAAGCGCGTGTGTTCTTCAATGGCTACTCGACTTACAAACTCAACCAAGATGGTCTGATATATGAGCATATCGACACCTGGGACCGCAAACCAAGTGAGATATTGCGCTCCTTTATCCGCAAGGGAGGAGACAGCAAAGCTTAGATTTTCATCTAATTAGTTAACTTTTGCGTACTTTCAGGTTTTCAGCAAAAATATATCTTAAGATTTTCTTTAGATTCTAGAAAGCAGTGTTATGCTGAACTCTAGAGAACAAGCGGTAGCACAGAGGGTATATCCGATGAACTCTTCGACATTACGTCAGATTTGGCTTGTGATTGAGGAAACCCAGACCAATATTCTTCTAGGTTTCAATGATGCGGAACTAATCCAGCAGTTACTGAGGCAGTTGGAAAACAAAAAGCTACTCAGCAGTGAAGAAACCAGCGCCATAAGTGCCTACATTAGTTCCAGAGTCCCGCTAATTCGTGACTTGGCTCAAGCACGTATGGCGTAGAATGATTTGCGTCTATTCCACTTGATGATTAGCTCTTGGAGTTAGGGGCGATCGTTATAATCAACTTGCAGGCGTTTACAATGAAGGCGTGACAGCACAGCAGTTGCCATCATATAAGTATAAATTTCCATCAGGGCTTCTTCTGGGGCTTCAAACAAAATGCGTTGTCTTGGAAACACGACGCGCTCAAAGTACCAGCCGGGAATGTTTGAGATTCGAGCGACCTGAATTTGGCTAGTTTCATTAGTGTAGTAGCAAAGAATACATTTATAACTAGCAACGGGCAATGAATTAAGCATTTTAACCACAATAATATGAGCTAGGTGATGCAATTGGGGAAAAAAATATTAAATGCTAGCTAGCGGCTTTGTTTAGGTAGCGCATTCCCCAATTATGCCAGTAAAAAATATTACTAACCAGGTAGCAGGCGACAAATGCAACTACTCTCTAAGAGACACAGATGTATTAGTCGCTTGTGTGTATATATAAGTTATTGTCATAAAATCTTAATAAAATTAGCTTTTTTAATTATTTCTTTATAATGTCTAAGAAATATATTATACCTAAATATAATTAGACCTGCATCGAATTATCGATGTGCTCCTGTTATTTGGGTGAATCTTTTTGGGAAAAGATTAAGATTTTTTAAGTTATTTCTAGAGGTATCGCCATGTTACGCCGTTCATTATTGGCTGAAAATTATAGCTTGTACAATCATTGCCAATCCAAAACGAGTTTTGTCCAACCTTTAACAATAACAAATTCATTTCCCGCTCTTACGTAATTCGTATTTTGCGGATAGACTCTAATCCGAAGATTTTTAAGGGAAGAATGACCAAAGGTAATAAGGTTATATAGCCTTAATTCGACCTCGATGGGCAGAAAACGCAAAAAGAAAAACCAGGCTGTGAAATTAAGTAGTTTTTTGAAGCGATCGCTTTTCGCTTTGTGAGTCTTTTGAATCTCCTGGGGTTCCGCAAAGCTACCACGCAGCTTCATAAAGCCGCAATTATTTGTAGAGACGCTTACTAAATAATTATCAGCCAACTCAAAAGCTACGGTTATTTGCACATTTTCTTTAAGCGTTAAAGGTAACAAAAGTCGCCCCGTCAGTTTTAATTGTTCTTGCCAAGCTGGTGCAATATCCCAAGCTGCTACTGTAAGAATAATGCGATCGTAAGGCGCAGCATTGGGATAGCCAAACCCGCCGTCAGCGCAGATAACCTGCACTTTGTCAAAGCCAGCCTTGGCTAGATGCTGACGTGCATCTTCGGTGATATCTTCGTCAATATCAATTGCGATAACTTGACCAGTGTCACCAACAATATGAGCCATGAGAGCAGCATTATAACCAGTTCCTGCGCCAATTTCTAACACGCGATCGCCTGGTTGCAACTCAAGTTGTTCTAACATAATTGCCATCACAGCTGGTTGTGATGAAGAACTTACAGGCTCATTGTTTAAACGCTTAGTAACAATTACCTCATCTTGATAAACTATTTCCAATGGTTCATTCGGTAGAAATAGGTGGCGCGGGACAGCGCGAAAAGCTGCTTCCACAAGGGGAGTGCGGATAAGTCCCGCCTTTTTCAACTTATCAACCAGCGCTTGATGGAGTGTAGTTATGTAGCTCATGAATATTCACTAAACACGAAAAGTCGATGTTATTAAATCTGTTAAAAGTTATATTGATAACTTGTATTTTTGCATGTAGTATAAATAACTGCATTCATTTTTGTACTTAAAGAGGCAGCGAAGATGGCAAAGGATAGTCCGAAGGTTAGTCTAGATGCGCTGATAGCGAGAGAAGCATTTGAAATTCAAGAGCAGCAAGGTCAAAATATAGGAAGAAATGTTCCTATGATATCTGTTCGGGATTTAGAAAAAAATTCTTTTTTCTATCCATTTTTGCGGAAACCTGATTTCCAAAGAGAAACTAATGAGTGGGAAGCTGATAAAATTTGTGAATTTATAGAAAGTTTTTTAGATGGTGATTTAATACCATCTGTTATTCTTTGGAGAAGTTCTAGTAGTTATTATTTTGTAATTGATGGTTCGCATCGACTTAGTTCTCTAATAGCTTGGATAAATGATGACTATGGTGACGGCAAGATTTCTAAAGAATTTTATGATGGAGATATTACAGAGGAGCAGAAAAATGCTGCTCAGGAAGTAAAAAAACTAATTAAGGCAAGAATAGGTTCTTACAAAGATTATCAATCATTAACACAGCAGCAAAAACAAGTAGATCAAAAAATTCTTGATAGAGCAAGAAATTTAGGAGCTTTAGGAATCCAGCTTCAGTGGGTTGAAGGTGATTCAGCCAAAGCTGAAGCATCTTTTTTCAAAATTAACCAAAAAGCAGCACCAATTGGCGAAACCGAGATGCGTTTGTTGCAAGCTCGAAAGACACCTAATGGTGTTGCCGCTCGTGCGATTATGAGAAGTGGTACTGGTCATAAATATTGGTCAGATTTCTTGCCTGAAAAACAGAATGAAATTGAAACAATAGCTCAAGAACTACATCAACTTATTTTTGAACCTAAATTAAAAAATCCGATCAAAACTCTAGATGTACCAATAGTAGGAAATTTATCAACTTCAGAAAAACTTGAAGTCATATTAGAGTTTGTTAATATGGTTAACGGTATAGAAGTAGATAATCAATTAGGAGACGATCCAACCGGAGACAAAACCGTAGAACTGTTAAGAAATTGCAAAAGAGTAATCCAAAGGATAAATAGCAGTCATCCTTCATCTCTTGGTCTGCATCCAATAATATATTTTTACACTAACGCTGGAAAGCATAAAATTGGCTCATTTTATGGCATCATTACCTTAATGCTACATTTAGAAAAAACTAAATCTTTTTCTAAATTTACAGAAGTCAGAAAAGATTTTGAATGGCTGATTTGGCAAGATGATATGGTTCCACAAATTGTCACTAAGAGTAGTGCAGTTAAGGCAAGAGAGAAGGTCAAAGAATTTTTTATGATAATTATTGAAAAATTGTCTCAAGGAACAGATAATAAAAATGTTATCAAGGAGATAATTGCTGAAAAAGAAAAAGGTTTTGGCACTTTAAAAACTAAAACTAGAAGTAATACAAGCGATACCGTAGGCAAAGAATTTTCACGAGAGACAAAAGCAGCAGCTTTTATCAGAGATGCTTTACCTGGTTGTCTACGATGTAAAATCTGTAATGGCTATCTCCCCAGTCGCATTAACTCTATAGATCACATTAAAAGAAAAGCAGATGGTGGCTTAGGTACTTTAGATAATGCACAGTTGACTCACCCATATTGCAATACAACATTCAAAAACTAAATATTCTCAAAATCGCCACAAAATTAGAATTGAGGTCTATTAAACTTTACTAACGCACCCTACATCAATTCGCAACAGCTACAGGCGGATACTGCTGCAAAACCTGCTGCAAATATTTTCCAGTATAAGACCTGGAATTCTTCGCCACTTCTTCTGGTGTCCCCGCTGCAATAACTTCTCCCCCTTTATCGCCACCGTCAGGACCCAAATCTATCACCCAGTCAGAACAACGAATTACATCTAAATTGTGTTCAATTACCAAAATTGAATTTCCCTTATCCACCAAACGTTGCAATACATCCAACAATTTGTGAACGTCGTAAAAAGATAAACCTGTTGTTGGTTCATCTATTAAATAAAGCGTCTTTCCTGTAGCGCGACGAGATAATTCAGTTGCTAATTTCACCCGCTGCGCTTCCCCACCAGATAAAGTTGTTGCGGGTTGTCCTAGTTGAACATAACCCAGTCCGACATCTACCAAAGTTTGCAAACGAGCGAAAGCTTTGGGAATATTTTGGAAAAAATCTAAACTTTCTTCAACTGTCATGTTGAGAACGTCAGAAATAGATTTGTCTTTGTACTTCACTTGCAAAGTTTCGCGGTTGTATCTTGCACCTTTACAAACTTCGCATTGCACGTAAACATCTGGCAAAAAGTTCATTTCAATGACGTTTACACCCTGTCCGCTGCAAGCTTCGCAACGTCCACCTTTGACGTTGAAAGAAAATTGTCCGGGTTTATAACCCCTTGCTTTAGCTTCTACAGTTTGCGAAAATACATCGCGAATTACATCAAAAACACCTGTATAAGTCGCAGGGTTAGAACGCGGTGTGCGTCCAATAGGAGATTGGTCAATTACTATTGCTTTATCAACAGCATTTAATCCGCTAATTCCCTGCATGTGTTTGGGTAAAGGAACTTTTTTGGTAAGTTGGTGTTGCAATGCTGGGTAAAGTAATTCGTTAATTAAAGTAGATTTTCCCGAACCAGAAACACCAGTAACGGATACAAGTTTACCCAGGGGAATTTCTACATCGATATTTTTTAAGTTGTTGCGATGGGCATTTTTAATTATTAAACTTCGCCCATTTCCTTCGCGGCGTTCTCCTGGAGTTTGAATTACCCGCCGTCCTGATAAATACGCACCAGTTAATGATTTTTCCGCTGTTAATAACGCTTGTAAATCACCTTGAGCAATAATATGTCCGCCGTGAATTCCCGCACCAGGACCAATATCAACAATGTGGTTAGCAGCACGAATTGTTTCTTCATCATGCTCAACTACAATTAACGTATTACCCAAATCGCGTAATTTAGTTAAAGTTTGCAGCAACCTGCCATTATCTCTTTGATGCAAACCAATACTCGGTTCATCTAAAACGTATAAGACACCTGTTAAACCAGAACCAATTTGAGTTGCTAAACGAATTCGCTGCGCTTCTCCACCAGAAAGCGTCATCGCTGGACGGTCAAGGGTGAGATAATCTAACCCCACATCCAGCAAAAATTGCAATCGTGATTTAATTTCTCGCAGTACCAAATCAGCAATTTTAAATTGGCGATCGCTCAACTTTAATTGCTCAATTCTCTGGCGACAATCACTAATCGATACACCACTTAAATCCAACATTCGATACTGTCCCAGCCGCACCGCCAAAGCTTCCGGTTTTAACCGCTTCCCCTCACAAACCTCACACGGCTGATCCACCAAATACTGCTCTAACTTCTGCTTAATTAACTCCGAACTACCTTCATATTGCCGCTGCAAAATGGGTATTGCGCCTTTATAACTGTGCTTATTTTCTTTTTCTGCCGTTCCTTCTTCTCCATACAAAATAACTTTACGCTGCTCATCTGTTAGCTTCTTCCAATTATTTTGAAGCTCAAATTCATAAGCTTGACCAACTTTATAAAGTAACTCTAAATAATAAGAATTATCCTTATCTGACCAAGGCGCGATCGCTGCATACACAGGTGCTTCTGGATCGGGTACTACCAAATCTGGCGAAAATCTTCTTAAACTCCCTAGTCCATGACAGTGAGGACACGCACCATAAGGTGAATTAAACGAGAACAATCGCGGCGATAATTCTTCCATCACCGCCCCATGTTCTGGACAAGCAAAATTTTCCGAAAATACTAATTCTTCCTCAGGCTCATTTGTCGTTTGTTGGTTATTACTAATGACTATATTTGCAATTCCATTAGATAGTTTCAAACAAGTTGAGAGAGAATCAACCAGACGTTCTTGAATATCTGGCTTTTTCACTAAGCGGTCAATCACAACTTCAATGGTGTGAGTAAAATTTTTGTCTAATTCAATCGAATCAGATAATTCTCGCACCTCGCCATTGATGCGGACGCGGACAAAACCTTGGGAAGCCAGACTTGATAAAAGCTTTTTATGCGTGCCTTTTTTACCACGGACGACAGGGGCGAGAATTTGAAAGCGAGTACGATCGCTTAATTCCATAATCCGATCAACCATCTCGTCTATCGTCTGCGGTGCAATACAGCGATCGCATATCGGACAATGCGGTTCACCAGCACGTCCAAACAACAAGCGCAAGTAATCGTAAATTTCCGTTACAGTGCCAACGGTGGAACGGGGGTTATGAGAAGTTGATTTTTGGTCGATGGAAATCGCCGGACTTAAACCTTCAATCGCCTCAACGTCCGGTTTATCCAACTGTCCTAAAAATTGCCGTGCGTAAGCGCTGAGGGATTCGACGTAGCGACGTTGACCTTCTGCGAAGATGGTATCAAACGCCAGGGAAGATTTACCGGAACCAGAAACGCCGGTAAAAACAATCAAGCGATCGCGTGGTAATTCTAAATCAATATTTTTCAGATTATGCTGCCTAGCACCCCGAATCCGGATGGTATTCTGGTTGTTGTGGTTTGGGTGCGGAAGATGCCCATTAAGGGATGCAGCTAGCTTTTGATCTGACATATTGGCAGGCTGATAAATAGAGGCAGCGCGTAACAGTCCTTAATAATACTACCTTTATCGCTACCGTGATAGAACAATCGTACTGTTTGAGTTTGGTAGGGATTTTACCCCTGTTTATAGAGCGATCGCGCCTTTTGTGCAATAGAGAATCGCTAATACATTTTAATAAAACGCGATCGCTCTTTTCTGACGCTTGAAAATGCGATCGTACCATCTCCCCACCTCCCCTTTATTAACCGGGGCAAACCTTGGGCACATTAGGATGGCTTGTCATGTAATCTTTAAGCCATTCGCACCCCCGCACTAGTAAATCATCTAAATCCAAACTCCACAAAATTACAGTTTTGTCCTCACCTGCAGAGGCAAGAGTTTTGCCATCAGGACTAAAACTTAGGCTGTTAACCTCAGAATTATGCCCGCTGAGAGTAGCAATTAGAGAACCGTCACGTCTCCAGAGTTTTATAGTTCTGTCATCACTTCCAGAGGCAATAATTTGTCCATC
>CAXTNZ010000046.1:0-31653 GCA_964245695.1 uncultured bacterium
ATTTTTTGCACAGCTACTACAAACGCGATCGCTCTTCTTTAGTCTAAAGTCCAGTGATAAAGTAGACAAATAGATTTAACTGGCAGTCTTTTTCAACTCTTGCCATCTTTGTCGCAATTGCTGCAAATTCGGCGCATAACCACCATAACGCCAGCTACTATAAGCTTGGCAAATTTCATCTATGACCTCAGCAGTTGCTCTTGAATGATGCTGGTATGATACGCTGGCATACTCTAGGGGTGTTTGTGCAGGATGTTTGCCTAAACCTTTTTCGCCTAACCATTGCAGCATTTGTTGATAAAGGCTTTCCATTGGTGGCAATTTTCTTAAAGTACGCCGATGAAGCCAATGAAGCCACTGAACCCAACTTAACCAACTCAAGAAAGCCGTTGTAGTTACCAAGATTAAGCCAGTCAATATGCCTAACCAACCTTGAGAGAATAAAGCCAAAACCAGAGCGATCACTCTACCTATCCAATTAAATATCGCCCCAAATACATTATTTAAAAAACCCCGAAAAGGTGAAGGCAACCACCCTGCAACCCATTTCCAAAACGAGCGCAAAACGCTAAAAGTTTGAGTCTCTTCTATAGAAGGTGGAATCAGCGGATGATTAGGAATTGGGTCAAAAGTAAACCAGCCATGTTTAGGGAAATACACTTCCGTCATTGCATAAGCATCAGTGTTGCGGACAACATACATCCCCGTGAACGGATTAAACTCACCTGAACCAAATCCTGCCACTAACCGTGCTGGGATACCAATTGAACGTAGCATCACCGTCAGCACTGTGGAGAAGTGGTCTGGATAGCCTCCTTTGTGCTTGAACAAAAAGGCTTCTACCAAGTCTTCTTTTTCACCCAAATAAGGCAGTTCTAAGGGATTTTTGGGAATAGAGTAGTTTTGCTTGAGATATTGAGCTAAATAAAGTGCCTTTTCGTAAGCTGAATCAAGGGATTTTTGCGAATTTCCAACTTTTTCCTGGTTGTAATTAGCTAAGATTTCTTCGGTGCGTTGCCGTACTTTTTCAGCAATTTCGGGGGGGATTTGCAGGTAATAATTTGTAATATTCCGGGGATAGTTTGTTGAAGCTTTTCCTAAAGAAGTGCGATCGCGGTAAGGTACTTCGGAAATGACAGTGTAGGTGAGGTCTTCTGATAATCCTACAGGCGATCGCAAAGAGTTTTCTTTATCAACAGCTATCATCGGTGTCGGGAAGTATACTTCCTTGGGATAAGCCAAAGCGGGAATCAAGTTAGGCAAATCCGACACGATTGTGTAAGTTTGCACTATTTCTTTCGTTGGCGCAATTATTACCGGTGGATCAAGAAAAATTTGGTCAGACGAAGGCGATCGCTTTACGGTTAAAACCTGCTGATTGCGAGAAATCTCCCATCCCTTACCTGTGTACCGATCAAACGCCAGCACTCGCCAAAAACCTTCGGCTTGCGATCGCACCCGCATCACTACCTTGGGTGTCATCTCTCCTCGCAGATTTTGGTTAATTTGGCTATTAAAACCGTAATAAAACGTATTATCCAGTTTCCCTAATTTGTCAGCTTGGCTTTCGACCGTACCGCCGCTACCTAACCCTTGTTTATTGGCATTACCTTGGCGGACATAACCGGGATTGATGATACTACGCCCTGTAAAACCGTTTTTTACTTCGATAGGGGAACTTACCGGAAAAGTCCGCAGCTGATAGCCAGGAAATCGGGGCAGAACTGCAAAAATTGCCAGTCCTAGCCCCACAATCAAGAAAAAATTAAAAATTAGAAATTTCCAATTAAAAATTGCGGAATCACTCTTTTTTAATTTTTCATTTTTAATTTTTAATTGCTTTAAGCCGAGTCGGGAACGATAATCCAGCACTAAAGTTGGCAGGGCGATCACTAAAAATAACGCCAACATTGGCGCAAACTCAAAAGTTTGACTTAGCGTCGCCGCCACACCAAGCAAAATCAGCCCAATCACAATTGAATACCCCAAATCCTTGCGGTGAGGCATATCAAAGCTGTGAAGCACCTGTAGTTGAATTAATAACTCTGCTAAACCCAGCCGTGTATCATTCAACTCACCCAGCAATCGCCCCAAGAAAGACGAGAGCGCCATTAACATTCCGATGGCGATACAGAACTTGACCAGGACATTAGGATCACGGCGACGGTAATAACTCCAAATCGTACCCACCACGCTTAGAGGCGCCGCCCAAAGACTGAATCCCGTCTTCCCAGCAATATCCGTCGCTAAAATTCCCACAAATACCAACGCTAGCACTAGAAAGCGCAAGATAATTGAATCTTCCACTTCCATCAAAGGCGAAGGGTGCATATTTTGCCGCCAGTAATGACCTACAGGTAGACGCCAACTTATCCTGGACAAATTAAACATTCTGATGAGAAAGCAGCAAATGGGTGTTTAAGCAAAGCGATGATGCAGACGCGACAGACACTACGCGAGGCGCAAGAACCGTTAAAAGCAAGTGTCATTCTCATAGCCGCTTCTGTGTAGACGCCCTAACGACCGCTTTTTTTTAAAAAAGGATTGGCTTCAAAACCAGGATAATTATCTTATCAATCGGCGTTTATTAACAAGCGCGTGCTAGCGGTGGTAATTTTGGCTACCTTCTCGGTAGAATGACAAACATCAGTGGTTGTTGCTCTATTTCCGGGAAATCAACCTCCAAGGTATAAGTCTGGTTAAGTGGTATACCGTATAATTCAACACTCAATTCTTCGGAAGTAGAAGACTGTGCCTTTGCTTGGGCACCATTTCCCCGAAGCGTCAAAATCCCAGCAGTGGGTAGATCGCCCATGACGCAGAGCTTTGTCACCTTACCCTGAGACTGGTATTCCACTTTGAGAGTAAGAGTGCCCGCGCTAGTTAGCCATTGTCTTTCTACCACTGGATTAGTAGGTGAAATTGGCACAGTCATATTTTCCAGCAGTTGTTTAGCTGCCAGCAACGACAATGCCATCTGTTGACGTTCTCCTAAATCGGAGTAATCGCTCTCCAGATTCGGCATTTTCTCCAGGGTATCCACAGACCGATAGGGACTTCTTAGCACCATTCCTGCTAAGTCGTTGAGTGCCTGAGCATCGTTAGGAAACAAGCTCTCGACTACCTGAACTAATTTTGCCCCCAAAGGCAAAGAAGATATCACCATAGCCTGACATTTTTCTAGCAATTGCCGAAAAACTTTCTCAGGTAGGGTAATCGGTATATTCAGTTTCGATTGCTGTGCCATCCACCCCAAGGCAGGAACTAATGCAATCGAATGGCTGTCAACGTACTCGGGATAATCTATTAATTGGCTTTCCCAAGGAAATAAAGGCGGGTGGTCTTGAATTTGGACTTGTAACCGACGTTTAATGACGGCTTGGAAACGTTCTTGCACAGTAGGAATTTCTCCCAGTTGAAAGGTTTGGGGTATCCCTCCCGACTCAAAATCACCACTTGTTGAAGTGGTGGTTTCTTGGAGAGAGTTTTCTACCCCGTCAATTTCCTCACAATCAACCGAGGGATGCTCGCTGGTTTTGACATCCGATGCCAAAAGCCAAGAGAGTAACTGGTTTTGTAAGGATTCTGAGTCACTATTCATGAGTAGATGCACCTGATCCGGACACTAACGAGTTACGAATTTCCCAAGCTTGTTCAAGAATTTTAAACCACCGTTTTTGCAGTTGTGCCATTGACAAACCTAAAGTTTTAGCAATTTTTTCGTCTGATTGTCCTTGTTGTTTCAACTCTAATAGAGACAGTTGTTTTTCGTCCAGCTGTGCGGTGTATGTTTCCCATTGCTGTGGAGTCAAGCCCAAATTGGTGGGCAAAGAAGCTTCCAACCACTCGTGAACCAATTCCCAGCGATGCAACAAGGCAAAACGAATCAAATGATATTTAAAGCGCTGCTGCAAGTAATCCCGCTGGCGAGGGGTTAAACCCAAAATTGACTCAATTTCTTGCGCTGATAGATCCTGAAGGCGGAGGGAGAAGTAATCAGCGCAGTCGGTTTGTTGCCGTTGTTCTAGATAGTTCATTAACTCGGTAATCACAACAGAACGCAACGTGTCTTCTTGAGGTTCTGGTTCTGATTGCGTCGCCATTGCACTTCGCAATTGCTGCACTGCTGGATCTTCCCAGGAACCATCGGCTTCATTGGCGCTACCTTCTGCCGCTTGTTCTATGTCTACAGAAGTTTCCGGAGGCTGCTGTTGCGAGAAAGTTTGCGCCCGCAAAATAATCAGCTGCTGCTGACGCCCTGGTAAGGGAATCCGGCGCTTGCCATAGCGCTCAGTAAATGCCATATACTCTGCCAATTGCAGAAGAGACTGGGGACGATAGCCTGGTGTAAGCTGATTCTCGCGCCGGAAAGCGTTTAACGCCTCCAAATAAAAACTCTGCAAGAAATCTTCAATGATGACGAGCCGCCCTTGATAGCTCAATTGCCTCTGAGGAGGATTAATGTAACGATAGATAATCGCACTCAGAGTGCTGTGTAATTCGACCCTACCTCGATTTGAACCTAACTGGTAATACCTGAGACACTGTTGCAGCCTGTGTTTGGCTAGAGTCATCGCCGAGCTTTCTACAGCACCGGAAGCTTGGATACGTTTACTCTCATTGCAAATCCGGTAAACTTCGGCAGTGATTCGTGTAGCTACGTCGTGGCAATTCTGATCCGAAGCTTTGGTTAACTGGCTTAGCTCCTTGAACAGGAGTTGAAATATCGCCTCCACTCCAATAGAATTTTCTCCCTGAATAGTTGCGGTTGCGGCTGAATTCATAGTCTCAGTTTTTAAAAAACCCTAACATACAAAGGTTACAACCTGTATAACCGTGGGTATTGGCTTTTTGAGTTTTGCGTATAAGCTAAACGCAGGAGCAGCCTGCGTTTAGGATTTATTGCTCATTTATTATTCCCAACTCTTGATGGGATTGTTCACACTTCATAAATGTTAAAGCCAGTACCCAGTAGCTATTTACAGGTCGTTATGGACTTAGAAGCACAAATTCAATTGCTAATTGACAATGCACCCAACGATGGTATAACACCACAACTTGTCACAGCAATCGCCCCAGCCCTTAGCGCGATCGCCCAAAGGTTACGTTACCCCCAGTACTATATTCTCCAGAACTTGGAGTCAGGCTGGGTTTTAACTACATTGAGCAACCGTGCAAATCCAGAGTTGGAAAAGCGCGTTATTTATGCTTTTCCTACCTTACAAGATGTCTCACTCAGTTCCAATGCTGGGCTTGACCCTCAAGTAATAGCTGCACCCATCCCGGTTACTCACATTTTGTTTCAACTGATGGCATTAGAACCCGTAGATAGTATAGTGTTTTTTGAAACTCCTGGCATTAGTACCAACGCCATCGAAGTCCAGCGAACAGAACTGCAAAACCTAATTCAAAAAAAGCTGCATTCCAAACGTTCTCGCCCCAAAATCCCCCCTGATATTGCTTAAGGGAACGAGGGATTAGTGTCTTGGGACTAGGAAATAAACAAGTATTCCCAATCACTAATCCCCAATCCCCAATCCCCAGTCTTTAATAGAGCCGACTCAGCACGTAATCAGTCATATTAGTCAGGGCTTGCCGGCATTCTGAGGGTGGGAGAACAGCAAGATGCTCGGTTGCCACCTTAGCATGGTCAGCAGCTAATTCCCGCGATCGCACTATACCCTGACTATCTTCAATCAGCGCCAGCGCTTGCTCTAAATCCCCAACCTGGGCAAACTCTCGTTCAATCAGCACTTCTAGGTATGGTTTTTCTTGCAAAGCGAATAAAACTGGTGCAGTTAGATTGCCGCTGATGAGATCCGATCCGGCTGGTTTACCTAAGGTATCGGTCGAACTTGTGAAATCTAAAATATCATCCACAATCTGAAACGCCAAACCAAGATTACGACCGTAGCCATACAAATGTTCGGCGGTTTCTTGGGAAACGTCGCTGAGTAACCCAGCTGCTTTAGAACTGTTGGCAATTAACGACGCAGTTTTGTAATAGCTCTTTTTTAAGTAATTCTCAATCGAGGTGTTAGTATCAAAGCGATTTAGTCCTTGCTGGATTTCCCCAGAAGCCAAATCCATAATTACTTCCGAGAGCAGTTTCACTACCTCTAAGTTGTCCAAGTTAGCTAAATACCATGAAGATTGGGCAAACAGAAAATCTCCGGCTAATACGGCAATGCGGTTGCCAAACAAACTATGAACTGTGGGAACACCACGCCGCATATCTGATTCATCCACCACATCGTCATGCACCAAGCTTGCTGTGTGAATCATTTCTGTAATCTCAGCTAAGCGTCGGTGTCGCGGTGTGATATCTTGTTCTAGCATTGCCGCCCGCGATATTAGTAAGACAATTGCTGGTCTGATGCGCTTTCCCCCAGCTCCGAATAAGTGTTCTGCCGCTGCATAGAGTATGGGGTGGCGATTTCCAACTAGCTGTTTCAGGTTATCTGCTAGTATTCGCAGGTCTGCTTCCACAGGGGAAAAAAGGGAGGTAGCTGGGGTCATGGATGGGCGGACTCTGGCTTAAGTTAAGAAAATTTACATATCCTATACTCATTTTAAGATAAGCCTGTGCCAGCGCAAAGTTTTCATCAAGGAATCCTCGCCCCTCGTCACCAACACGAATAAGCATTACTTATCTTAAAGGCTTACTTCCTCCTAAATCTCCAATCTTAAATCAATAGACTTGTCGCTTTATAAAATATCGCTGTCTAGATAAAAAAATCCAAAAACCTTATTAGGCGACAACTCTAATACAGTTAATAAACTAATGGCATGAGCGTATTACTAAGAGGAAGCAAAGCCTGTTCGTCAGATATCCCTATTATTAAGACTTGAGACATAAAATATACTTTATTCTAAGTAGGGTAGATGTATAGTAATTTTTGTTACTTTTCTCCTACAGAGAAATAATCCCTATAGGTAGGATACATATCTTCCTTTAGTTAGAAATTTATTTTAGGCAAGAGAATCTCTGAGTGATCACAACAACACCTGAAAATGTCTCTTCTGCTTGATCCATTATTTAATTGCAGGTGAAGACTAATTTCTTTCAGCATCAGCGTGTAGCTGTCTATAAATTTTGAAATTTAGCATAAAAGTTGGCTTAAAAGTCTGGGTTGTTGTGTTACGCTAAAATTAAGAATTTAAAATTTTTGAGATATTCACCCCAAAAAAATAAATTACCAATAGGTAGTTTTACTCATATGTTGTGGTGAGTCTAAATAACTTGTCGTAGGTTGAATCAAAACAATAGTTTCTTTGATTCTTGCTGCGACTTGCTAACCTCCTTGGGAGGGCAGTTTTTGTGCTAACCAAGTGTTTGTTTGCAGTTTGCGGTAGTATCCTTATGGAAAGCCGCTACAGGTCTTCAGCGCTCTTTGAGCACAAGCGTTGCTCTTACCATTAGGTAAGCGAGTAATAACGCAGACTGGGTAAACGGCTTCAGCAGCAGTTAGTGATTGCTCAGAAGGCAATTTGACTGCTGTGGTAGGCATAGTCTGTGAAAAAACTAATTTAATAATTAATTGGTTAACCGTAGAGAATAAAAACTCTAGGGAAAAGTCAAGCATAGCAAACTACAGCCATCAACAATTAACTTTGTTGGCTGAGGTTCTACTAATTTTATGGAATTTTATATCCGTTTGAAAAAGGTGCAGGTAGAAGAATGATTTACGGAAATATGCCTATGATGATTTTTATTTTAGCTGCGGGTTATTTGTTCACTGTCTATTTATTATTAGCCCTGGCGAAGCGAACCGGACAAAAAACTGCTCCTAAGACTGTCCATTCGGCTTCAGTGAGAAAACACCAGCGGGAAATATCGGTAACGCCTTCCGTGAGTGAAGTAGTTAATAGTCAATAGTCAAGAGTCAAAAGTCAAGACTTAACAGTTAAGAGTCCATAGTCAAGTCGCTTCGCTCCAATTCAAAAGTGGTCAAGGTATCTTTAGACTATGGACTATGGACTTTTTGACTTTTGACTATGGACTAACTAGTCTTGTCGGAAGTGAGAAACTGCCGCATCGGTGAAGTGGACAACTTCAACCATTGGGGTACAGCCTAGCCACTGTAAAGAGGACTGGGCAAACTGTTGCGGACAGCCACTGACAGCGAAGCGAGTTGGCTGTGGTGGGTAGGTATTCCTTAGGCTCAGAAGGTCTAACTCTTGGGCACAAGCTGCGACGACATGAACTGCTGGATCAACCAGCTTCACAAAAGAGGGTAGAAGCGATCGCAGTACTGGTGCAAGGTGAGGATAATGAGTACAGCCATAAACTAAAGTGTCAATTTGCTGTTTTATTAAAGGCTCCAAATAAGACTGTGCTACCTCAGTAGTGTAGGGGTCTTGAATTCGGTTTTGCTCAATAAGTGGCACAAACTCCGGACAACCGACTTGCCAAACTTGAACATCTGGATCAATTTCCAGAATAGCTTGCCGATAAGCATTGCTCTTAGCAGTTGCTGGAGTAGCAATTACACCAATACGCCTTCCTTGTTGCACTGCTGCCTTCGCCCCTGGGAGAATTACTCCGAGAATCGGCATGTTAAATTCCTCACGCACCGTCTCCAGTGCAAGAGCAGAACTAGTGTTGCAAGCCATAATCACCATTTTCACCCGCTGCTGTTGCATCCAGGTAAGGATTTCGCGCACGAACTCTAAAATTTCTGCTTGCGAACGAATGCCATAAGGAAGTCGAGCTGTATCCCCAAAGTAAATAATTGATTCATTGGGGAGTTGCCGATAAAGTTGTCGCAGTACCGTCAGACCACCCACACCACTATCAAAGATGCCAATTGGGGCACGTTGGGGTTCAAGATCGGAAAAATGATTTTGATTGCCTTCAAAGATGGAAGATAAAAGCACAGGCAGATTTTTAGTTAGGTTTTGGATTTAAGATACAGGATTATGGGGGATTGTTAGTGGGAGCGTTGGAGCTTTGGAGCGTTAACAGTCAATAGTTATCCACCAACCACTAAACAGTCCCTTTAGTTAAAAATTTGTACTACATTTCTACCGTTGCTGTAGATACCTGAGGACACCACGAGCGATCGCTTCCGCCATACGATTTTGATATTCTGGGCTTGCTAGTCTGGGATTATCCTCTCGACCGGTCATATAGCCTGTTTCCACGAGAATCGAGGGCATGGAACTTTTTCTGAGAACATAAAATCTGGCTTTGCGCGTTCCCCGGTCTTTGATAGTACTGATATTTTGGAGAATACTTCTGCGAACTACTTCAGCTAAGCCATAACCGCTGTCATAATAATAAACTTCTAACCCACTCACATCAGGACGACCATCAACTGAGTTAGCGTGAATACTGACAAATAAAGTAGCATTCGCTCGCTCCGCTATATCTACCCGTCCCTGAAGTTCTACGAAAAAGTCCGAGTCCCGCGTTAGTATCGTTTGTACGCCATTTTGCTCTAAAATAGCCGCGACTCTTTTACCAATAGGCAAAATGACATCCTTTTCCAAAAGTCCTCCCAAACCGGGCGCACCGGAGTCTTTACCACCATGTCCGGGGTCAATGACTACTAGCCTTCGCCCATTGGGAAGTGGACGTGGTATTGGTCGCGGCGTAGGCTGGGGTTGGGTAATTGGGTCTGGGAATGGGACTCTGTTTGGTGGTGGCAGAGGAGGTAAAGGAAAAGAAGAAATGCGGGGTGGAGGTGTTACCGGACTAGAGCGTTGTAATTGTAAAGCCACAAACTGGTCACCGAGCTGGTTGAGTTCCCCAAGTTGCACTCCCTGCGCTGGTTGAATAAAGATGGCAACTGTATTTGAGTCCTGCTGTTGCAAGCGTACCCGGAGAATCGGACTATTAGGACTAAATACGGGACCTTTGACAGAGGGAGCCAACCGAGCATTGGGAATAGTGATGCGATAAAATCCAGTGGCTTTATCCCAGGCACCGCTAGCCGATAAATTGCGATCGCCTTTAACAATCAATTGCGTGCCTGTAGCCGCCAGTTCCACAGACTGAATTGTTGCCGGTAAGTTGGTAACAACAGGTGGGATGGGACGTGGGTTATCATTGCCTGACCCTGGAAGTGGAATATTACTACTTCCAGGTAATCTGACAACACCAGTATTAGGCAGCACTATGAAACCACCAGCACTGCTGGTAGTTGCCCGCCAGTCGGGACTACTGTTGTCCACCTGCATAGTCATGCGGACAACGGGTGGGCTGCTTTGCAGTTGGCTGAATTGGATGCGGTTGACACCATAGCGATTAACCGACAGATCCCGTTGCAGTAAAGTTGGTGATAAAGATGCGCCAGCAATGTCGATATTAATTGCCCTTTTATCGTCGCTGCGATTTACCTGAATTTGAGGATTACCACCACTAGTGCGGACAAAAAATCCATCCCCTGTAATTCGGAAGTTTTCAATTTGAATCGTCCTTTCGGCGCGGCTGACAACACTTGCCTTAGTAGCTGGGGCGGGAGTGCTAGGTGTGGTTGTCACCACATTGTAAATATTCCTGGGGGAGGATATTGGCAACGAACGGTCGCCAACATTTGCCGCTGGGGGTTGCGTAGCTGCCAATTCCCTACGCGGTTGCCAATTTTCCCTTGATGACCCTACTTGCTCAGCTTCTGGCGTTGGTATTTGTACCGTCCAGCGACTGGCAGTTGTACCGACAAATTTTACCTGCTTGGGGTCTAGGGTATAACCAGAACTGAGTTCGACGACTATGCGAGTTGTTTGTTCATCAAATTGCCCGACACGAATCGAGGTAATCGCACCGCCTACCTGCTGCGTTAGCTGCGGACGACCAAATGTTGTTTCCGGCAAATCAATTACTAGACGAGTCGGGTTGAAGATTAGTTGTGCCTGGGGTTGAACAGCGCCTGTGGTAGTGATTTCCAGACTGTTTTGATTCGCATCAAAACGCCAAGATTCGAGTTTCGCTGCCAAAGTCGGCGACGATAGCATCAAAATAGTTCCAAAAGTACCGGGTAGTAACCAGTGTAATTTCACAGTCCTTTCTCCTGATTCGCATTCATGGGAGCCTTCAATCCGTCAAAATTTTGATACATCCTCACACCGTCACCGCCCAAACTTTAGCTTTGATGCCGCGCTCATGGCGCGTGCGCTGGTATTAAAGACACAGCTAATGGCGTAAGCATCCTAGCACGCCTGTGTCAATTTGCTGCCATGACTTAAAGCATAAAAGTTCTGTCTTTAAAGCATTACTATTACACCAAAAAAGAGGCGTTGCCGAAGAAAGCATACGAGAGCCAATCCGAGTTACTTGACTTGCATTAACCAAGAATTGATGTTGAGTTGCTCTCACAAATGAGAGTAGATGCACTTCTAAACGAAAAATTCCAACTGTTGTCAGTTGAATCGGCAAGGCTGGTGACAGCTACTCTTTAAAATTTAGAAAAATATTTATGGTTGGGTGTGTGAAGTGTTACAGACAATATTTATCACCTGTTTAAAAGAGTCAGGGATTGTAGATGTTGATTGGCGATGCCTATCCTGTCTTGACACCAGCAACACTCATAGCGGGCGCAACTGCTAAGTTGTGAAAATATGAGAATCATAAGGTATTTTTACTCAAAGATTTAGACTACATTAGTTATTTTTGCCTTAAATACTGGAGGATACCGCGAGCGATCGCCTCCGCCATTTGATTTTGGTATTGTGGATTTCGTAGTTTAGCGATATCCTCCCGACCAGTCATATAACCCGTTTCCACCAGAATGGACGGCATAGAACTTTTTCTGAGGACGTAAAATCGCGCTCGCCGCACTCCCCGGTCTCTGATATTCACACTTTGGAGAATGCTTTTTTGAACAATCCGAGCCAGATTTAAACCACTGTCGTAATAATACACTTCTAAACCACTGACATCAGGACGTTCTGAACCAGCGGAATTGGCGTGGATACTGACAAATACATCAGCATTAGCTCGGTCTGCTAAATCTACTCGTCCCTGAAGGCTGACAAAATAATCAGAATCTCTCGTCAGCACCACTTGCACCCCATTTTGCTGTAAAATTCGCCCCAATTTTTGACTAATAGGCAAGATGATATCCTTCTCTTGCAGTCCGCCAATACCAACCGCTCCAGAGTCTTTACCTCCGTGTCCGGGGTCAACAATGACTACCACTCGCCCCGACGGGATGCGGGGACTTTGGGATGGTACCGGATATCGAGTATTTGGATCTGGGAATGGTACTCGATTTGGAGGTGGTAGGGGAGGTAAACCAATAATCGGGGGTATTATTCGCCCAGCGCGTTGTAGTTGTAAAGATAAAGACTCGCTGCTGATTTGCTTAAGTTCCCCAATTTGTACCCCCGGATTCGGTTGGACAAAAACAAGTACAGTGTTGGAGTCTGACGATTGCAGGCGTAATCGAGCGATCGGGCTATTAGTATTTAAAACCGGACCCTTGAGAGAAGGTGCTAACCTGGCATTGGATATAGTGATGCGGAATAGACCAGAAGCTCTATCCCAACCACCACGAGCCGAGAAATTGCGATCGCCTCTGATGACTAATTGCGTACCACCACCAGCCAGTTCCACAGACTCAATTGTGGAGAGTGAGTTATTAGCGCTTCTCGTGTTTGGTGGTGAAAAAGGTCTAGACTGACTTTCTCTGGGGTTATCCTGATTATCACCTCCTGGCAATCTGACCACCAGATTGGGCAGAAGCACCAAACCACGGGGACTGGTGAAGCTTAAGCGCCAGTCGGGACTATTTTTGTCTACCTGCATAGTCATGCGAACAACAGGTGGTTGTGTTTGCCGTTGGCTGAATTTGATGCGGCTAACACCATAGCGATTAATTAGCTGTTCGCGTTGCTCCAGACTTGGTGATAAAGATGCGCCAGCAATATCGATGTTAATTGACTTTTTGTCGTCGCTGCGATTTACCTCTACCTGAGGCTTTCCACCATTAGTGCGGATAAAAAACCCATCCCCAGTGACAAGCAAATTCTCAATTTGCGTTTCCCCATCTGTAGTGTTGGCAATTTTTGGGGTCTCAGGTTTGGTTTGACCTAAAGTCACCACATTGTAAACATTTCTGGCGGAGGAGGCTAATAACTTAGCTTCAGGCTTAGGTAATTGCACTGACCAGCGACTGGCAGTTATGCCGACAAATTTCACCTGCTTCGGGTCTAGGGTATAACCAGGACTAAGTTCGACGACTATCCGAGATGATTTTTCATTTTTCTGCCCAACACTGATAGAACGAAAGCCGGAGTCTAACTGCTGCGTTAGCTGCGATCGCTCAAATGTTGTTTCTGGCAAATCAATTACCAGACGCGTGGGGTTGAAGAGTAATTGCGCCTGGGGTTGAACAGATCCGGTGGTGTAAATTTCCAAGCGATTTTGACTGGCATCAAAACGCCAAGATTCTAATCTTGCAGCTAAAGTCGGCGACGAAAGCATGAAGATAGTTCCAATGCCCGGTAGTAACCAGTGTAGTTTCACAGTTTTTTCTCCTGATTCGCATTGATGGGAGTCGTCAATCTGTCGAAATATTGGCAAATCTTCACACAGTCACAGCCCAAGCTTTTGCTTTGAATCAGGAAGTCTCTCGCAGCAGAAGCCGCTGCGAGAAAACTTCCAAAGCTTTCTTTGAATTTCACGCTCGTATCAAGACACATTTAATGGCGTCAGGTTCTTGCACATTACTTTTAATTTTTCCTGTCCGAGCGTGCATCAAAATTTTGTTGATAAAGCATACTATTACACCAACAAAGAGATAACCAGAATTAACGATCTTCAGACAATCCCAATCAGTAATAGTTGACAAAAAAGAAGGGGACTCATGTTAAAGCGTAAACAAAAGGAAAAATTCTTGTCTTGTTCCCCTTTCCCCCTTGCCCTTTTGTTAAGGCAGGGATTTGTGTTTAGTTGTTTTCTTTGGTGGTAATCGATGTTGATGCACGCTCGGACAAAATTGCAACTGCTATTAACTTCCGGCAAAATTTGCTGGTACTACTTGCTACTTGCTTGTAAAATCTCCATTTTTTGGACTGGGATATCGACGAATACTGCAAACATGTACCATTATGTTTGTAGTAAATAAAGAAAAACTGCTAAAATTTTACAATTTTAGGGGACGGATATTTGGAAAGTGAAGTTTTCCGTGGCAATGGCGCAACCCCTTACTGAATGCTCTCGTTATGAGTAAGTAGTTAATTAAAAACTTTTAACTCATAACTCATAACGAAAGTCAAAAACGCCTCTCTACCCAGGACTGTGATTAACTTTCCTGAGAATCTGAAGTTGCTTGCGGACTTCCATCATCATTTAATGCCGACACGATCGCCTCAGGTGATTTTATTGCCAACGATGTGCTAGGGGAACTGTCTATAATCAGTTTCTCGCTCGCACCAGCCACCGTTTCTGGTTCTGGAAATACAACCCGTAAGAAGGGAGGAGCTAAAAATGTCGTCAGGATGACCATCATGATGATAGCCGCTTCTAGGGGCTTGGAGAGAATGCCGATGTCAGAGCCGATACCAAGAAACACTAACCCTACCTCGCCTCTGGGAATCATCCCCACACCAATTGCCAATCGGTTGATTTCAGGTTGACCAAACACGGTAAAGCCTGTGATTACTTTACCGAAAATGGCGACTAAAATCAGGAAAGTAGCCATAATCAAACCTTCCCGATTGCTGGGAATTGCTGGGTTTAACACTCCCAAATCGGTTTTTGCCCCGACAGTGACAAAGAAAATCGGCACCAGCATATCGGCAATGGGAATGACTTGCCTTTGCAGTTCTTTGCGCTTATCCGTCTCTTCTAGGACTAAGCCAGCTGCAAAAGCGCCCAAAATCGCTTCTAACTGGATAACGGCGGCAAAGTATGCCATGACAAAAGCGAAGATAAAGGCAGGTATTACCAGTTCGCCGCGTGTCTTGAGTTTATCAACGATCGCTACAAAAGACTTATTGAAAACATTGCCTAGGGCGATCGCACCCAACAGAAAACCAGTGGCGCTGATAATCAAATAAACAACTTTGCTTACATCCACCGCGCCGTCTTTAGCAAGGCTGGCTACCACCGCTAAAACGATAATTCCCAGTACGTCGTCAATTACAGCAGCACCGAGAATTATCTGCCCTTCTTTAGAATTGAGACGCCCCAATTCTGACAGCACTTTGGAAGTAATACCAATACTAGTGGCAGTCAAAGCCGCCCCGGCAAAAATCGCTGGTACGGCACCAATCCCAAACAAAGTCATCAACCCTACAGTACCAGCAGTAAAGGGTACTACTACCCCCACTACTGCCACGATACTGGCTTGGATACCGACCGCCATCAAGTCTTTTAAATTCGACTCCAAACCAATTTCAAATAGCAGGATGATCACACCCAGTTCTGCCAAAATCGAAATCACCTCAGACT
Source organism: uncultured bacterium (assembly GCA_964245695.1). Classification (GTDB taxonomy): domain Bacteria; phylum Cyanobacteriota; class Cyanobacteriia; order Cyanobacteriales; family Nostocaceae; genus Hassallia. The sequence goes on from CAXTNZ010000046.1 coordinate 15,401, forward strand.
GCGCCGCAAACACGCCACCAGCAGCCTCAGGACTTAAACCGGCAGTGCCTTGGAGGAAGGTAATGATCAAAGAGTTAGAACTGTCTGCGCCACTTTCTGGAAACACCAACAGATGTAGGACAGAGATGCCTACTACCACACCACCCAGGAGTTCGCCTAAGACAGGCGGAAAACCCAATCTGTTGGATAATTCCCCACCAACTTTGCTGGCGAGGTAAATCACCACTAAACTCAGCAGAACGGCTGCTAGTACTAGTGAACTGTCTGCTGTTTCTGTTGCGTTTGCCAGCAGAGGCAAAGAGAAGTTAATTGCACCTAAAAACTGCATTGGTTCTGCGAAAATTCTTCTCTTTATTTTTACTTGTTTGTTGAAACCAACTATTATATATGCGCTACAGGCAAGGGAGTGCAGATTAATTTTTTCCACCTGCCAATTCCACAACTACGCTGCCAATGCAACTCGGATACCGGAACTACAGACAGTCGAGGAAGTCGCAGCAAGTCAAAGTTGTCCCAGCTGGCATCCTGCTTAATTTTAGCTAAGGTGACCAGTTGGGGTAATTTTTTCATTGCCCGCACATCTACAACTACCCGTTTTACATCGGATGATGTTGGATCGCCATAAGGTTTACTGACGACTTTCGCCACACCCATGACTTCCCGTTCTTTACCCGTATGATAAATCAATGCCAAGTCACCAACCTCCATTGTTCGGAGATGCTTGAGGGCGAGAGGATTGTTCACTCCATCCCAAATTGTAGTGCCGTCCCGCTCTAAATCAAAGTAGGAATAATTATCGGGTTCGGTCTTTAGCAACCAATATGCCATAAAAAATCTCCCAAAATGGTGATGTAATTTTTTTAGTTTCCAAAAATGTAACCGCCCCAGGCTTTGACTATTGCAGTGCCAAACTAGGAACATATCACTGGTATAGACGCAACAGTTAAAGCGTCTAAAGATAATTTTTAGAGGAGTGGAAATTGTATGAATGATGCTGTTTTATCTTGTTCTCGGTTTAATGCAGGGAACTTCGGGAAAACACTGCCTTTTGCCTTGCTTATATGTATAACTTGTGCCCAACCTGGTTTGGCACAAGAGAAAGAGAAAATGTCGCGAACCCTCACTGTTACTGGTCGCGGTATCGAATCAATTCCGACAACTCTGTCTTTAGTAACTTTGGGGGTGGAGGTTCAAGCTAAAACAGCACAGGATGTACAACAAGATGCTGCGCGCAGGTCATCAGCTGTGGTTGCTCTGCTCAAGAGCCGGAATGTACAAAAATTACAAACCACTGGTATTAGACTTAACCCAGTTTATAGCTACAACAATAATGTGCAGCGGATTACAGGATATGCTGCCACGAATACTGTGAGTTTTCGCATTGCTAATGAGAAAGCCGGTACATTGTTGGATGAAGCGGTGAAAGCTGGTGCTACCCAGATTAGCAGTGTTAGTTTTGTTGCTAGTGATGAAGCGATCGCTCAAGCGCAAAAACAAGCACTCAGAGAAGCAACCCAAGACGCTCAACAGCAAGCTGATGCCGTTTTTGCTACTTTGGGTTTTAAATCCAAAGAAGTGGTAAGCATTCAAGTTAATAATGCAAATGCGCCCACGCCACCGCCTATTGCATATAGCCGTGCAAAGTTAGCAGCACAAGATGCTTCTACCCCCGTCGTTGGTGGTGAACAAGAAGTAGACGCATCGGTAACGCTGCAAATTAGTTATTAATTGTTCTTTGTCCTGGGTCATTAGTCATTTGTTCAGAATCATCACCAATGACTAATGACAAATAACTAATGACTAATTAGAAATGTTCTGAACTACCATCCATATCGGTATCTGCATCCCGTTTAGAACCCAACAGTTCCAATTGGTCTACTTGGATAATCGGTGATGAGCGAGTGATGCCGGTATTGCGATCGCTCCATGAGTCGAACTTCAAGCTGCCCTTGACGGCAATTTGCTTGCCCTTACGCACGTATGTACCCGCTACCTCTGCCGTCTTTCCCCATAGTTCCAAGGTGAACCAGTCGGGTTCATCGCTCGATCGCGATCGTCGATTCACCGCAAGTGTTAACCGACACTTAACTTTACCCGACTCAAAATACTTCATATCCGGGTCGCTGCCAACACGACCAATCAGAGTCACAACATTGATACTCATGTCCTTTACCTTTCAGTACAGGTGTACTTACTAATCGTGACTCCCATAATAGCGAATTGCAAAGATATTGAAAGTATGTTAGATAGTTAACAATTATAAATACTTAAAAAATCAGAAAATTTTCTCTGGAATACTGAAAAAACTATACGGATCTACTGATGTAGCCAGAGAATATCAAAAAGTAACTGTCTGAGACATAGTAAAGATTCCCAAAAACTACATAAAAAATAGTCTACTTTACTAGACTCAGGATAAAAAACGTAATAAAATCCAGCACGAATCAGTCTTAAGGTAGTTGTCAAAAGTATTGAATATAGGGGGCATGAAAACGCGTGGGTCTTTTCAATAGGTTTTCCTTATCGCGGGATATGGGTATCGACCTGGGTACCGCCAACACCCTCGTTTACGTATCTGGTAAAGGCATTGTACTCCAAGAGCCTTCAGTGGTTGCCATCGATCAAAATGAAAAGGTAGCACTGGCAGTTGGAGAAGAAGCAAAAAAAATGCTTGGTCGGACACCGGGAAATGTGATTGCGCTGCGCCCCTTGCGCGATGGTGTAATTGCTGACTTTGATACAGCCGAGCTAATGCTGAAAAGCTTTATTCAGCGTGTAAATGAGGGCAGGTCGCTGGTATTACCACGGATTGTCATTGGTATTCCCAGTGGAGTAACAGGAGTAGAACGGCGAGCCGTAATGGATGCAGCCACGCAAGCAGGTGCAAGAGAAGTTTACTTAATCGATGAGCCTGTAGCAGCGGCAATTGGTGCAGGGCTACCCGTTGCCGAACCGACGGGAAACATGATTATCGATATTGGTGGTGGCACAACAGAAGTTGCGGTGCTGAGTCTCCAAGGTACGGTGGTCTCTGAATCAGTTCGCATCGCTGGTGATGAACTGACTGAAGCGATCATGCATTATCTGAAAAAAGTTCATAACTTGGTGATTGGGGAACGAACCGCAGAAGATATCAAGATTCGGATGGGTTCTGCTTATCCCACTCAAGAAGACGAAGAAGCGATGATGGAAGTCCGAGGTTTACACCTGCTCTCAGGTCTACCGCGAACTGTGACGATTAAAGCACCAGAAATTCGTGAAAGTATGGCGGAACCGCTGTCTGTAATTATAGAAGCAGTAAAGCGGACACTGGAACGTACACCTCCAGAACTAGCAGCAGACATTATTGATAGGGGGATTATGTTAGCTGGTGGTGGCGCTTTACTCAAAGGTTTTGATACACTGATAAGTCACGAAACTGGGATTGTAACGCACGTTGCAGCTGACCCTTTGAGCTGTGTTGTGCTCGGCACAGGTCGTGTGTTAGAGAACTTCAAGCAGCTGGAAAGAGTGTTCAGCGGACGTTCTCGCAATATGTAACATGGATAAGCATTATCGCTGATGTTGGGTTCTATATATAGAATCCAATATCTATACTTCCGTAAATATTACACTTATAAAAAGGTATACATGTTTACAGTGCGTCGCTGGTGGGAGCGTAAAGGATTACAAATCGGGCTGCTAGGTTTATTAGTTGGTAGTGCCTGGATACTTCGACAAACTCAGGGCGGACCTCTGCTTGAGGTGTATCAAAGCATTACCCGTCCGTTGCAGATGTTGCACATAGGTTCAACTCAAGAAGAACGTGTTAGGGATGCGCGGGTGTTGGAGTTGAAAACGCACGTAGCAGATCTGGAAAGCCAAAATAAAAAGCTAAAAGAGTTATTAGGTTATGTGGAAAAACAACCACTCGCATCGCGCCCAATTCCGGCGCGAGTGACGGGACGCGGTGCTGACCAGTGGTGGCAACAAGTAACCCTCAATCGCGGACGCCTTGCGGGGATTCAGGAAGGCTACATTGTCAGGGCTGATGGTGGTTTGGTGGGACTGGTAGAGAGTGTGAGTGATAATACCAGCCGGGTGTTGTTAATAAGTGACCTAAAGAGCCAAGTTGGTGTAACAACCAGCCGCACGGGAGCTAAGGGCGTTTTACGCGGAGATGCTTCTGCTGAAGGTGTGTTGGAATTTTATGAAAAAGTCCCCAATGTGAAGCCAGGAGATTTAGTTTCCACATCCAATTATAGTCAGAAGTTTCCTTCGGGCTTGGCGGTAGGACGAGTGAAGTCTCTGGATTTGAAGAAAGTGCCGGCATCAGTGGCGAAAGTTGAACTTTTCCCAGCGCTTCGGTCTTTGGATTGGGTAACTGTATACCCTAAGCCGGAAAACCAAACGCCGGAAAACCAACAGCCAGCAACCCCTAAATCGGCGAATCAAAAATCGCAACAGTCTAAATAGATTTTCAAAAATATACGAAAACAATGAAGATTCCTGCATTGGGTCGCAGCAGGCAGCAAAAGCCAAATTCGCCAGGTCGCAGCAGGCAGCAAAAGCCAAATTCGCCAGAGCGAAAATCTCAATCGAAATCGCCATCAAAACCGAAACCGAAACCGCTAATCAAGCCTGTTCGAGAGTGGCATCCCCGCCTGCGTCAATTGGTGGATTGGACAGTGATGGTTGGGTCTGTGCTGTTATGTTTAATGATGTTGCCAACCCGCTTTCCTGGTATGGAATTATTGGGAATTGGACCCAACTGGCTGTTAATTTGGGTAGTGTCTTGGAGTGTAAAGCGCACGGTCTTTCAAGGAGCATTGGCTGGTATAGTCTTGGGGCTTCTTCAAGATGCAATGACATCACCCAACCCAAGCCATGCTATCAGTCTGGGAATAGTGGGAATGATGACTGGTCTAATGCAGAAGCAGCGTTTTATCCAAGAAGACTTTATTTCTATTGCCTTAATTGTCTTTGGAATGACAGTTTTGGAGGGGACTATTTTTGCGTCGCTATTGACTTGGATGGGCGATCGCAATGTGCAAGACATCTGGACATATTACCAGCGCGTTGCCCTTGCCTCCGCTATTCTCAGTAGTCTCTGGGCACCTGTGCTTTATTATCCCCTAAATCGTTGGTGGCAGCGGGTCAAATTGGCAGAGCAGTTATGAAGAAATTGGGGACGCTTGGGCTGGGGACTGGGAACTGGGAAGAAAATACTTTTACCAATTTCCAATCACTGGTAAATCGAGATTTCAAAGTTCCGAGTGCGGAGTGTGGATAACAATACGGTGAAAACCTTACGAAGGAGTGAGGAGTGAGGATTCGCTTGTGTAATGGCTAACCTCACTCCTAAATTTTTCTAGAATTTGGGCATCATCTGGCAATATAGATTCAAGCTAGAGGCTAGAAGATAGAGGCTAGGGGCTAGAGATTAAAGAGATTAAAAAGTTGTATATTCTTCGATTCTTAATCCCCAGTCCCTAATCCAAGCATCCCTAATCCCTAATTTTTGTATTGCCCAAAGCTATGGATAATTTCCCAGTGGTTGCTCAACCAAATGCATTAGACAAAAATTACAGTGAAGAAAATCCACTTTTAGTACAGTCGGCAGTTGGTTCGGATTCACACGTGCAGAAAATGGTGGGAAGTGACTTTGACAGGGCTATGATGCGACGGTGTTTGGAACTCGCTCGCCGCGCGACTGGACGCACCTCGCCAAATCCTTTAGTGGGGGCGGTGATTGTCAAAGATGGTGAGATTGTCGGGGAAGGATTTCATCCTCGTGCAGGAGAACCTCATGCGGAAGTTTTTGCTCTGAAAGCCGCAGGCGTTGGCGCAGATCCTCCAGAGGAGAATCGCGCTCGTGGGGCGACAATTTATGTCAGCCTAGAACCTTGCAATCACTACGGACGCACTCCTCCTTGTTCTCAGGCTTTAATCGCCGCTGGGGTGGCAAAGGTGGTGGTGGGCATGGTTGACCCCAATCCCTTGGTTGCTGGGGGTGGCATTGCCCGTTTACGTGCCGCTGGGATAGAAGTAGTGGCAGGAGTGGAAGAAGAAGCGTGCCAAAAGCTTAATGAAGGTTTTGTCCATCGTATTCTCTACAAACGACCTTTGGGCATTTTGAAATATGCCATGACTTTAGATGGTAAAATTGCTACTACCACTGGTCATAGTGCTTGGGTGACAAACCAAGATGCACGCAACGAGGTGCATCAACTACGGGCAGCAAGCGATGCTGTAATTGTCGGCGGAAATACAGTACGACAGGACAATCCTTACTTAACCAGTCATCAGTCAGGGGCAAACAATCCCCTACGGGTGGTGATGAGTCGCACTCTTAGGTTGCCAGAAAATGCCCGCCTGTGGCATACGGACGAGGCTCCCACTTTGGTGTTAACAGAAGTAGATGCTAACCCTGAGGTTAAAGAATTGTTGCTCAAACAGGGAGTAGAGGTGCTAGAGTTAACTCCACTCACACCAGATAAGGCAATGGCTTACTTATATGAGCGGGGTTTTTGCAGCGTGCTGTGGGAGTGTGGTGGGATGTTAGCAGCCAGTGCGATCGCTCAAGGTGCTGTGCAAAAAGTCCTTGCCTTTATTGCTCCTAAAATCATTGGTGGTAGCAATGCGCCCACACCTGTGGGTGACTTAGGTTTTACCACTATGACTGAAGCTTTACCCTTGGAACGTGTCAGTTGGCGTGTGGTTGGTTCCGACTGCTTGGTGGAAGGTTATTTGCCGCGTTCATAGTCAATAGTTGTTTATCGACTAAAGGCGGGACACAAACGCATTGTTAACTGTTAACACTCAACAACTAGCGTACAAATTTCCCGGCAGCAATTAGCTTAATAGTCAATAGTTATTACTTTTGACTGATGACTATTGACTATAAATTAATCAATTGTGATTTTCTTACCCGTAACATTGACGTTCATGGGCAATATCACGAATCAGACTTAACCTGGCTTGAATGTAGTCACAGAGGAAATCCGTTTCTTTGCAATCTAACAACGCTTGCGTGTTGGTTTGTTTGACTAACCATTGCACCAAGCTAGCATCGTCAAGTTGCAAGAGGGTTCTGGATTGGGCTGTTTCAACCACAGCCCAAAGCTGACGCATAATCGTAGGAGTCATCAGACCTCAATTTAATCATTAGCTTAGTTGTTTTCAGCGTACACAATTCCAGCAGTAGATGGCGACATTAACGTACAAGCTGACACAAGTATTATCAAAAACTTAATAAACGGATTTATAACTTGATGAAGATTAAGAATAAGCAACTCGCTTTTTTCAAGTTAATCGAAGCTCAGTAGGTAAGTAAGTTTTAACATCAGTCATGGGACATAGGGCATAGGACATAGGGCATTGAAAAAAGCAAGTTAAATTTATTTACGCCCACATACTTAACTAGATAATCGCTCTTTTCATAAAGCCAAAAAATTAAAGATTTCTGAAAATATTATTTTTCGGTTCTAATCCTCACTGTCTTGAACTTAACTTAATTGCCATCTGGCAATATATTCAATCTTATTTGTGGAAATTCCAGATTAGATAAGAGGTGATTTAATAGCGTTTTTTATAACTTAAGCATTTTCATCTTTTTCTCTGTATTACACCGAAGTTGTCAGCGACGGTTCAATGGTAGGCTGTAAGAATGAATTATGAAATTGCTCGCAAATTACTTATTGACCAGACAATAACAACCGAGGAAAACCCAGATGCCCTGTTAATGCGTATGCAACAGGGAAAACCGCCTGTACCTGGTCAGATTACCTCGATTTTGTTGGCGTTGAAAGTGGTCTTTGAAGGACTTAAAGATGCTACGACTCTAGAGAGGGAACTAGCTAACTCGCTGTATCAGTTAAGCATTAAGACTCAACAGCTGTTTGCAGCGGGGCGCAAAGCTGGGATAGAATGGCCTCCACTGCTAAAGGAAGACTTGCTACGAATTATGATCGCCGTTGAAAGTATCTTTTCTGGTGATTGGCAAACTCTACACTAGGGATTTCTCAATTTTGCTACCAAGTTGTCTAAATCTGTTTTGAGCAAAACTGTCATTCATGTAGGCGATCGCCTACACACAACTTTCCCTGTAAAGCTTCTCTGATGAAAGTTTTGGCACAAGAAATTTTACTTTTACGGAATCATCGCGACTTTAATCACCTTACGCGCCTTCATATCAGAAAACACCTGTTCCAAATCCTTCAATGGGCGATGTTCGCTGATAAGTAACTCAAAGGGAATTCTCCGACTAACGATTAGTGATAACGCTTCCCGCACAAACTTAGGAGTGTTATGAAATACGCCTTTGAGGGTGAGTTCGCTGTAATGTAACTGTTCTGTGTTGACGGTAATCGTCGTATCTCGCGGACAACCGCCGAATAAGTTGACAGTAGCACCAGGACGGGCGCAGGCGATCGCACTTTCCCAAACACTCGGTACGCCAGTCGCTTCAATCACTACATCTGCACCCCACCCATCTGTGAGTTCTTTCACCAAACTCGGAATATCTGGGATTTGACGATAATTAAAAGTCTTTGCTGCACCGAGTTTTTTGCCAATTTCTAGCCGAGAATCATTACCTCCTAACAGCAACACCTCAGCAGCGCAATCATACGCTAACTTGGCGACAAACATCAGCCCGATCGCTCCATCTCCCAAAACCACCACTTTATCAAAAGCTTTGACGTTGGAACGCGCTACCCCATGCAATACACAAGCTAAAGGTTCAGTCATCGCTGCTAATTCATCCGGCAATTCATCGGGAATCGGCAACAAATTATGCTGTACAATCGCTGCGGGAATTTTCAAGTATTCCGCAAAAGTACCGTTATTCCAAGTTAAATTTGGGCAAAGCGAATATTCTTCACGTTGACAAAAAAAGCACTTCATGCATGGCGCAGAATTATTTGCCACTACGCGATCGCCTACTTGCCAACCAGTGACACCACCGAGTGCAACAATCCGCCCAGCCGCCTCATGACCAAATAAAGTCGGAGGTTTCAGCATCTTAGCATGACCGCCACGATGCCAAACTTTTAAATCCGTGCCACAAGTTGTTGCTGCTCCCACTTGGATGACTACTTCACCATCCGCAGGAGTAGGATCAGCGACTTCTTCTAGGCGTAAATCTTCCTGACCATAAAGCAATGCTGCTAACACAGCCAAAATCCTATAAATTAGCTCCACCTGATTTTACCAGGTGGAGCCGGGAACTTTATCAAAGGTTAATTAGTCTTGAATTTAGAAACCTGGGAACTTTTAAACGTTGAATCGGTCTTGAATTGTGGGAACCTAAGAATTAACGGATGGAGGAGTAAGCACTCCCGTAGTTCTTGTTTCTACGGTAGTTACGCGAGTGACAGTTAACTGCGGTACTTCTTGACGGCAAGATTGACAAAACCAGTATACTTCACTATGACGGACATGACGTAGCAGGGAAGCGCCGCAACACGGACAAGTGTTGGCTCTCGTACTCATAGCAATGTCCTCCTGAAAAAAAGTTGTTGTTTTTAAGGTGTCGAAAAAAAGCGTTAATTAAAAGCTGATTTTACCGGCATGAACGCGCCCATTCAAATTAATGCGCTCTTGAATGATTTTTTCATAAGCCGCTTCGTATCCGTTAACCATTTGGATAACGCTAAAGTTTTGTTCTACGTATTCTCGGCAGGTTTGACGATTTAGTTCCAGAGCAGCCGGAATCATTGCCGCCATCTCATCATAACTGTGACACACAAAACCTGTGACGCTGGGTGCAACCACTTCCGATACGGAACCTAAATTCATGGCAATTACTGGTGTCCCAGTAGCCATTGATTCAATCATCACCAAACCAAAAGGCTCACTCCAGGTTATGGGAAAGAGCGTGATAGCAGCATTGCCCAGAAGTTCAGCCTTTTCGGCGTGGTTGATTTCACCGAGGTATTCAATTTGCTGACCATCGATTTGGGGGGCAATTTCTTGTTCAAAAAACTTAGAGTCTACTAAATCGACCTTTCCTGCCATTTTCAAGCGCCAACCAGTTTTTTTAGCAATGGCGATCGCATGTTGTGGTCCTTTTTCTGGCGAAAAGCGACCTAAGAATGCCAAATATGGAGGCTCTTGGGGTTTGGCTACAAAAGGATAATCTTCCGGGTTAATCCCGTTGTAAACCGTGCCGACGTAGTTGAGATTTATTTGACGTTGCGCGTTACTAATGCTGACGTATGCTTGCTTTTGGTGGTGGGAAAATACGTTACGGTTATCGGTTGTAAACCTGCCATGCAAAGTATGCACTGTGGGTGTAGAAACCAAACTCGCTAAAGGTAATGCCGAAATCCCTATATGGGAATGGATTATGTCAAATTCCGCTGCATTTTGGTAGACTTGGCTAAGTTCCAGCGTTTCGTACACCGCATAATCTTTGACATTAGGGTCTAAGCGCAATGCACGCGGATAAACTGCTTTTAAACCAGCCAGAGTTTGCGAATCGCCAGATGCGAACAAAGTGACATCATGACCTCGACGCACTAGTTCATCGGTCAAGCGACTCACTACCAGTTCAATTCCTCCATAACTTGGAGGTGGAACTTGTTCCCATAAGGGGGCTACTTGAGCGATTTTCATAAGTTTTTTTGGTTCAGTAAGTGATGAAGTCTTCTAATCAAAGACTTACATATTTTCAGGTAGAGCATTTCTACCTACCCATTTTCACTCTAAATTAACTTTACTGACTCCCCAAACCGCAATATCGGTTAACCGTACCGTGAAAATACCACTTAGCAATTAAACAGCATTTGTACATTGCCATCAGGCAACTACACTTTGATGTTACAGCCTAATACTTGATACTTTCATCTATCTAGGGGATCATAAATAATTAGAATATTTTGTAGCAATAAATACTAAATTTTCCTAAATATGAATTTTTGAGAACCAGCGAGAAACTTAATAAATCTTGACAAATAACAGATGACAGCTGACTCTTAATTGCTGACTACTGACTATTGACTACTGAAATAATGAAAATAGCTACTTGGAATGTCAACTCGATTCGCACTCGCCTAGAACACGTTGTTAATTGGTTGACTGAAAATCCCGTTGATGTGCTTTGCTTACAAGAAACCAAAGTTGTAGATGCCGACTTTCCGCGATCGCCTTTTGAGCAATTGGGCTATCACCTTTATACATCAGGACAAAAAGCTTACAACGGTGTAGCTCTAATCAGCCGCGAACCCTTGGAAGAGGTAAGCAGCGGTTTTACGTCGATTTTGGCAAATATAGAGCCAAATTGGGATGAGCAAAAGCGGGTAATTACAGGTGTAATTAATGGCATTCGGATTGTTAATCTTTACGTTCCCAATGGTGCTGCGGTGGGAAGCGAGAAATATCAATATAAGCTGGAATGGTTAAAAGTGCTGTTAGAGTATTTGCAAGAGCTTTTACTGTCACAACCTGCCATTTGCGTATGTGGCGACTTTAACATCGCCTTAGAGCCTAAAGATATTCATGAAGGCGTAAGTCAAGAAAATCACATTATGGCATCCGAACCAGAACGGCAAGCCTTACGGGATATTCTCGCACTCGGATTTGCCGATGCCTTTCGCAAATTTACCACAGAAGGCGGACATTACAGCTGGTGGGACTATCGCGCCGTCGCCTTTGTTCGTAACCGAGGTTGGCGAATCGACCATCATTATCTTACAGCCCCCTTGTACGAGCGTGCGGTAAGCTGCACCATTGATATAGCCCCTAGAAAATTACCTCAACCCAGCGACCATACACCAGTCATTGTTGAATTTTAGATTTTAGGATTGTGCGTAGGGGCGGGGTTTCCCCGCCCTTACTAGGTAGTGGGTAATAGAACACCCAACAACCAACAACCAACAACCAACAATTCCCAACACCTAATCCCTAATTCAAAATCCTATGTTTCTAGTAACTGGAGCAACAGGAGATATTGGTCGCCGAGTCGTGCGACTTTTACGTACAAGTGAGATGTCAGTGAGGTCATTTGTCCGCCTCACGTCGCGTTACAGCGAGTTAGAACACCGGGGATCTGATATCTTCATCGGCGATTTGCGACAAGAAAAAGATATCCAGAAAGCTTGTCAGGGCGTACAGTATATTATCAGCGCCCACGGTTCTGATAGCGATGCCTTATCCCTAGACTATCGAGCGAATATTGAATTAATTGACCAAGCAAAAGTTAATAAAGTGGAGCATTTTGTCTTCATTTCCGTATTAGGAGTAGATAGGGGGTATGAGGATGCTCCCGTGTTCAAGGCAAAACGCGCAGTAGAGCGTTATCTGCAAGCTAGTGGTTTAAATTACACTATTTTACGCCCAGCTGGATTAGCATCAAACTTGCTGCCATTGGCAGAACGGTTTCGAGAAACAGGGATTTATTTGCTTATCGGCGACCCCAAAAACCGTACCTCAATTGTGAGTACAGATGATTTGGCAAGGATGGTGGTTGACTCTGTAACAGTTGCAGCTGCTCGTAACCGAATTTTACCAGTCGGGGGACCAGAGATTTTATCGCGAGGAGATATTCCTCGGATTTTTGGTCGCATCTTCAACAAAGAGCCAGTATTGATTAACGCGCCATTATTGCTGATTGATGGCTTGCGGGGTGCATTGGGTTTGTTTAATTCCGAAGGACAAAAAGCTTTGGGAACTTTCCGGACATTGCTGGCGAATGAATTTTTCTGTAAAACTGAGGAGATTGCCAACTTAGAGGCGATTTACAATTTCAAGCTAGAAACCTTGGAAATTTTCATCAAGCGTTATCTAGCAGTTTAAAAGAGTTAGGAGTTATAAGTTAGGAGTTAGGAGTTATAACTTTTAAAGAAATAACTCCTTATTCTTAACTGCTCACTGCTAACTTTTAACAATTTCCAATAAGTAGTAATTGTAATTCATCATATGAAATATTCCTTAGCTGCAAATGCTGCTCAAGCACGTCAGACAAAAGAAAGATTTGCGAAGCCAGAAGACCAACTATCTTATGAATTAGGTAAGGCGGTACAAGAATTACCACCGCTATACACGAGAATTTTAGCAGGATCAATTAGTGCGGCGATAATTGGGACGATCGCCTGGGCGAACTTTTCCCAAATCGATGAAGTAGCGACAGCACCGGGGGAATTAATTGCTTCCTCACAGGTGCGACCGGTGACATCGCTGGGTGGCGGATCGATTGTAGCGGTAAATGTGAAAGAAGGCGATCGCGTTGCCAAAGACCAAGTTTTGGTTCAACGCGATCCAGACTTACAAAAAACGGATGTTGCTCGCCTCAGCCAATCTGTAAAATTGATTCAAGAAGACATGCGGCGGTTGGATGCAGAACGCACAGGAGCCACAACAGCCGGAACGCAACTGCAAAATGAACTTTTAAACTCTCGTCTGCGAGACTTCCAAGCGCGTCAAGCAGCTGCTGAAGCTGATGCAAATCGCCAACTAGCATTAATCGACCAGTCAAAAGTACGCCTTACCCGCTTGGAAGATAATCTAGACAACGCCAGAAGTAATCTTGCCAATATTAGAAGTAATCTGGAAAACGCCAAACAAGTCCGCGCTCAAACTGAACCTAACCTGAAGATAGCCCAAGAAAGAGTAGAAAGACTCGGATCTCTACTTGCTAGCGGTGGAGTTGCAAAATTACAATATTTGCAAGCGCAAGAATCATTCAACCAAGCAAATGCACAAATCACCAAGACAAAAGATGAGATAGTCAACGCTCAAACCAAACTTAGTGAAGAGCAAGACAAAGTAGCGTCTTTAGAAAAAGATATCGCAGGTCAAAAGCAAGAAATTCGCTCGATAGAAGCCGCTTATCAAGGCGCACGTAATCAGGCTCAGCGTGTAGCATCAGAGCGTAAAAGTGAAATTTTGACCGAGTTTAACAAGCGCAAAGAAGAACTGACCACCGTTGCAGGTCAGCTAGAACAGGCAAGAAAGCAGCAAAATCAAGAAACTATCAAAGCGCCAGTTGCCGGAACTATCTACAGAATCAAAGCAACCAAAGGACCAGTGCAATCAGGTGAAGAGTTATTATCTATTTTACCAGAAGGGGAAGACTTGCTGCTAGAAGTGAAAGTTCTGAATCGCGATATTGGCTTTATTCGTGAAGGAATGAAAGCAAAAGTGAAAATGGCGACCTTCCCCTTTCAGGAATTTGGTACTGTTAGCGGTGAGGTTGTGCAAGTCAGTCCGAATGCAATTGTCGATAAAGAATTGGGCTTAGTTTTCCCGACGAGAATTAAGCTGAATAAACACTCGGTAATTGTCCGGGGTCAAGAAGTAGGATTCACTCCAGGGATGACTGCTAATGGTGAAATTGTCACGCGGAAGAAGTCGATTTTGACTTTCATCATCGAGCCAGTGAGTCGCCGATTTAGCGAGGCTTTTTCTGTGAGGTAGAATTAGGCTTGCAAAGACGCGCAGTAGGGGCACAGCACAGAATAGCCCCTACGAATGGTCTGTACTACACGCAATTGATAACCGCTCTAATCTTTTCTAAACTATTTCCGAGTTTCTATTAACTAACCAATGCCGATAATCCTCCATTTGTTTTTTCGGTTGATTGAATATGTTTTCGGAATCGGCATCAATATAATCATAGCTAATACTATTCATGCCTAAATTATTCTGGTAATATTGAAATTGCGACCATTCTGGCACCAACATTTGATTATTTTGAACAGTAGATCTGTCACTGAAACTAAAGGTTGCAGTATTGCGATCGCTTATAGAACTGACGCTGAAATCAAGTTCGTTTGATTGCCCATAATTATCAGACTTGAACCAGTCAAACGCTTGACTCTGTGTCGGTACAGAGAAGTCTGAGGTGAGGTCGTTCGAGAATGCTGAGTAATTAATCGGATTTGATATGAAGCTAGAGGTTGCAGTATTGCTGTCGGTTGTAGAACTGGGGTTTAAGCTAGTAGTTGTGCTTTGTGTACTATTTCCGGAAGTGTCTGCCAGGATTTGACGCACTTGGGCATCAGTCAACTTCGGGTTAGCACTCAGCATCAAGGCAACTACGCCAGCAACGTGGGGAGTCGCCATAGATGTGCCGCTATAAGAAGCATACTTGTTATTTGGAATTGTGGAGTAGACATCGACTCCTGGGGCTGTGACGTAGGTAAGGGGTTGAATTCCAGCTCGGTTAGAGAAGTCAGCCAAATTATTATTCTTATCGACTGCACCAACGGCAATTCCGGTTTCGTCTGCATAGTGGGCGGGATACCCTGGTTGTAAGCCACCATCGTTACCCGCTGCCATAACAACGATCGCTCCTTTGCTGCTAGCATATTTCAAAGCTGATTCTAAAGCGCTGTTAGGATAACTGCCACCTAAACTCAAGTTTATGACATTAGCTCCATTGTCGGCAGCATAACGAATGCCCTGTGCGATCGCATTATAAGAACCTGAGCCAGAGTCATCTAGAACTTTGACAGGCATAATCTTAGCATCATAGGCAATACCAGTCACACCGAAGTCGTTCTTCTCTCCAGCAATAGTGCCAGAAACATGAGTGCCATGACCGGCTACATCTAGAGTGTTGTTGTTGTTGCCGTCAAAGTTCCAACCGTTGACATCATCAACATAGCCATTGCCATCATCATCTTTGCCGTTACCAGCAATTTCCTTGCTATTAGTCCAGATATTATCCTTCAAGTCCTGATGGTTGCGGTCTACCCCAGTATCCACAACAGCGACGACAACACCCTTACCCGTATATCCCTGCGCCCAAGCTTCTGGGGCTTTCACAAGGTCGGCTCCCCAATTATTGCCACCAAGATTAGGAACATCAGCAAAAGTTTTCTTATCAGCAGCTTCAGCCACTGCTGCTGCGGCATTAATCAAGCCATAGCCATCGTTATAGTTATAGTTTTCAATGCCAGCACTAGTGTAATTGAGCATCTGCACGTCAGCATCTGCCTCTGGAGGATTTATCGCTCTTGTGAAGCTGCTATGACCGCCCAGACCCAAGCTGTAGTCATCGGGAGCATTGAAGGAATCTACTGAGGAGATAGGAGTGAAATTTAGTTTTTTATCATAATAAAAATTGTTCCCAGTATAATCAATTTCCATAAGTATTTTCTCCTCAGATACATCAATCTTTTTTTGACAGCATGAACTGTGAAAACCTTGATAATCAAAAGGTTTTGAGACAGAAAATACTTGCCTTTGCCAATAATTACTATGAAATTAAATGACAAATTGCTAATTTGCTTACAAATAAGAGGAGATAAATGTTATTTGTTTTGAAA
>CAXTNZ010000047.1:0-31634 GCA_964245695.1 uncultured bacterium
GGTGGCCAAAAACAAGGGCATCTTAATTATAAGTGATTATCCGAACTTGATATAAGCTGAAAGCTGAAACACAAAAAGAAAAGCATATTCCTCACGAGGGACGTCCTTTGTAATTAGTCATTAGTCATTTGTTCTACAGTAAGTACAAATGACTTTTGATGGCAGTAAATTATTTGAATACTTACTTTGTCATCAATTTACGATACACGGTTAGAATTTTCTGATGAAACCGTGGATCGCTAAATTGCTCTGGGTTTTATTGTGCTTTGTCTTTCCCTGGTGCTGCACGGTAGCGTTATTTAGCAATTGCCTGAGGGCAGATGCAAGGGCTTCCAAAAGGCATCGATCAATTCACCAATGCTTTTGCGCTGATATATTGCTGCTAGATAACGATCGCTTTGGCAAGTACGGGGGCTAGCCAGCTTACCGTTGGATACCACCAACAAGTTCTTCTAACAAATACCACGCTGTGCAATTGACTAGGCGAGTGCAAAATTTTTCATCTGATACAGAGTTGCCTTCAAAGGTAGAACACGTTTCGCTTGTCAGTGGCAGGCAAGATGCCTGCCTTACGAGTTCATTTTATCTTTAAATGCAACTGAGTATAAAGACTGATAGTAATTTTGGCACGGGGGAATTCCCAATGCCCAAACTCAAATTATTCACTCTTTGCCACTAAAGTAAAGTACCCTGCACCGAAGCAGCTGGTTGAGACCTAAACAATTGAAACAGCTTAAAACCCTTCTCCAATCCTATGGGCAAGGAATGCGTACTACTCGCTTTCTCATTTATTTGGTGGGTGGGATTGCTAGTATTGGCGATCGCTTGGTGCAATATCTGAGCCAAAGCCAAATTTTCTGCACTCCCACCAATGCGGCATTCCCTGGTTCAACCTGGGAACGACAGAAAAAATCAATTGATAAGGGCTTCAGCTTGAAATTGACACCAAATGGGGGATTAGAGAATAATTTAGCTATTTTTCCACAGCTTGTTGCAGTGCCAATCGTTGTTGTTTTACATAAGGTACATAGGTGTTGCTAGAGTTTGATACTCCATTTGCCACAACCCCAATCAAATTCAACCTGCTCAGCATCCCTGTAGCCTGGGCTAGCTGGGTTCGAGTCACCTTACCAATACTTGCTACCATTACCACGCTACGACAAGATGATGCTGTGATTATGGCGTCCACCATGCCGAGAACTGGAGGGGCATCAATGAGTACCAAATCATAGTTCTCCTCAAATGCTGCCATCAATTGCGTCATCCGTGGCGAACTCAATAGATTAGCTGGGTCACCAGGCGTTGGTCCGGCTGTCAAAATATCAATGTAAGATGAGCCTGAAGATTGAATACTAATCTGGTTGGGTAAAGTGGCATCACTTGCCAGCAAAGTTGAAAGCCCCTGTTCGTTAGGAAGATTGAGCTGTTTGTGCAGACTTGGGTCGCGTAAGTTGGCATCAATTAGTAATACCCTTTTGTGTAAACGGGCAGCACTCATTGCCAAACCCAATGCCAGCGCTGACTTACCCTGATCAGGCAACGCTGAAGTGATCATCAAAGATTTTAAGGTAGAAACAGTATTTAGAAGTTCAATATTTTTATAAATTAGATCCAGCGATTCCCAACGCGGTGGGGATTGCAGTACCTGAATTGTCCAGGGGGCAAGGACTTCTGGTTTGCCAAAAGGCA
This sequence comes from uncultured bacterium, assembly GCA_964245695.1. Taxonomy (GTDB): domain Bacteria; phylum Cyanobacteriota; class Cyanobacteriia; order Cyanobacteriales; family Nostocaceae; genus Hassallia. Next base: position 1,690 of record CAXTNZ010000047.1, read on the forward strand.
ACTTGATCACTGATTCTTTGGGTTTGGCTGGCGGTAACTTGGGAGTGGTTCCCAACAACGGTAGGGCAACCTGCTTCTCCAACTCAGCAGTGGTATGAACAGAATCATCAGCCGCTTCCCGCACAAAGGCAGCAATGCCTCCTAACATCAAGCCTACCACTGCACCCAACAACAAGTTCTGCTGGACGTTGGGACCCATCTGCATACCTTTTTGGGGTTCTTCGACAACTTCCCAATTAAATCCACCCTTATCAAGTTCCTGCCGGAAATTCTGCTCTGCTTTCAAAAGATCCTGCAACCTTTCACGGCTCAGTTGTATCTGTGGTTGTAAGCGACCGTAATCAGCCAACAGCGCTGGGAATTTTTTGAGTTCCTCACGCAGCTGAATCTCTTTCGGTGCCAAAGTTTGATCGCGAGCAGTTAAAGCAACTATATTTGTCTGCGTCTCTGCTAGCTGACCTGCGAGGTTCAGGTCAATTTGGCTTAGCTGTCCTTGTTTTAAAAGACTGTCTCCGGCGTCTCGGTTGACAGCAGTCGTCTCTCCCCCTAAAGCCCGTCCTACCTCTTGTTGCAATAATTGCTTCTGGCTTTGAAGTTGTTCTGCAAACTTTTGCACGGTAGGGTTTTCCTCCGTCAAGGTCAAGCGTGCCTGTGCTAGAGCCAGTTCGGTTTTTTGGATTTCGTTGAGTAACGCTTGGTAGCGAGTAGACTGACTCAGACGCGAAGAAACTAGGGCGTTCTGTGGAGTACGGTTAAGTTGTTTTTGCAAAGATTTTTGGCGAGCCAAAATCTCTTCATACTGAGAACGAGTTTCGCGGCGCAACTGTACAATCTTGTTCAAATCGTCCTCTAGACTTTTTGCCTGTGCCTCTGGATCGATGAATTTCTGCTTGCTGCGAAACTGTTGTAGTCTTTTCTCAGATCCACTAAGCTCCTCACGTACGGATCTTAACTGTTCTTTAATAACTTTTAGACCCTTTGTTAAACGCGCTTCCTGCTGTTTTCTGTTGTATTCTCGATAAACTTGCTGCATTGCATCCAGAACTTTTTGTGTCTTATCTGGATCTATATCTGTATATTCTGCTTGGAATATTTTAGTAGCTACATTATCTTCTTTTGTTCTTAATTGCTCCAAATTCAAAGCGCCTTTAATCTCACCTACAGTTATGTCCGGATACTGGGGCTTAAGTTTATCAACCGCTTTTTGGATGAGTCCAGAACTCTGCATTACGTTAAGCTGGGTTGCAGCGTCTATCTCAATATTAGAGTCGGCAAATTGACTTTCAACCCCAGTTCCTCCTTCTTTTTTGCCTTGATAGTTAGCTTCTATCAGCAGCTGCATTGAGCTTTTATAAGTAGGCTTTGTCTTAGAAGTCATGAAGCCTGCAATGCCAACAGAAGTAATAAATACTACTAAAAACCAAGGAAATCTACGGATTAAAACGGCAAACAGTTGTCCGTAACCCGGTTCGGTCTCGGCAATTGGATTTACATTGGGATTTAGACTACTACTTTGAATCACGTTTACTATCCCTCAGGTAACAGTTTAAATGAATGATTGATCTAAGCTACAAGCTTAGTCAATAACTTGCTCAACTTTATTAAAGAATGCCTCTTCCGAAAAATGTGCCACGGCATAATTGCGGATGTTTGCGTAATCCCAAGTGATTTCACTGGCTTCTAGTAGTGCAGCTTGCAGGGATTCTGGTGTTTGTCTTTTAAAAAAGACTCCTGTTTTACCAGGTACCTGAGTATCTAATACCCCACCTGCTCCATAGGCAATGACTGGTGTTCCACTGGCATTAGCCTCTACTGGAACTAATCCGTAGTCTTCTAGGGCTGCCACTATAACAGACTTTGCTTTGGAAAACAGCTGACTGCGTTGTGCATCAGTTACATGTCCCAAAAACTCAATATTATCTAATGCTTTGGATTCTAACCGCTCTTGCTCTGGACCATTTCCTGATATTAATAATCGCCACCCTAGCCAATTAAAAGCTTCAACTATTATATCAAGACGCTTATAGCTGATCATCCGAGCTGAGGCAAGATAATATTCATCTTTTGTATCGGAAAAAAGAAATCTTTTGGTATCAATTGGATAGTTAATAGCAATAGCTTTTTTGCCGTAAATCTTTTCAATGCGACGAGCTACAACACTAGAATTAGCAATGTAAAGGTCAGGTTCCTGTGCATAGGTTAGGTCTACCTTTCTCATTACTTCAAAGACTTGTTCGATTACAGGTGCAAAATATCGATAGTCTCCGTACTCCCGTAAATAAGTTTCTGTATCCCACAAGAAACGGGTAACATTATGACAAAAGCAAATGTGGCGTGCTTTTGGGTTTTTTCGTACTGCTTTGGCAAAGCTGGTACTACTGCTGATGATTAGATCGTAGTCTTGTAGGTCTAAGGCTCGAAAGGCAGGAAAATAGAAGGGAGCCATCAACCGGAAATACTTGGCTGCACCTGGAATGCTTTGCAAGAAAGTCGTGTTGACTATACGCTCACCTAAGTCAATAGTTTGTTTGCGATCGTACACAGATGTGAAAATGTCAGCTTCTGGGTAGCGCTTACAAAGCAATTCAAACACGCGCTCTGCCCCACCGCGCTGGGTTAAGTAATCATGGACTAGAGCAATTTTCATAAATTTTATCTGAAGTTGATATGAAGTTTGTTTAAATGCTCGATAATTAGTTCCTGGGAATAATTTTAGTGTTAAGCAGTAGAATTTACTATCCTATAGTAGTTTCTTTATAATAATTTTTATGATATATGTCTGTACTTTATTAAAAAAAAACAATTGATGTATATATAGTAATGCTCGAATGCTGGGATGGCAGTAGCAAACGTTTTATTTATGATATTGGCACCCGAGGTAATTGATAAAGTTATTCTGATTTTTACAGTAGATTGTTAACAATTTGTTAACAATTACCCTTGCCGCACACAAATACTCGTTACTACTGCCCATAAAATTAAGGTGCTACCCCACTGCTGCAAGGGTTTTTCCAGCAGCGAAATAAGCGTTTTGCTCTGCTCGCAGTTTGTCGGCAAGTCTGCCTGAAGGAAATTCTACATCATCATAAGTCAGGACTTGATCCTTGGGAACATCTCGCTTGAGGCGACATCCTTCGGCTAAACCAATTGGTAAGAGGTTTTGCTCTTGGACAATTTGCGACTTCTCACATTGACCGTAGGTCATGTAGTAGCCAATACCATCCAGAGTTTCTCCTGCTTTAAGGTCGATTTTGGCCGTGGTGACTACATCCACAAGCGGACCATTCAGTGGAGACATAACAGCATCCTGGAAGAGGACAGCACGCGCAACGGATAGTGGAACTTCAAAATGACAAAGATGATAAGGTGTGTAGAAGCTGTAGAGCGGACCTTCACCTAATTTGTACAAGTTGAGGTAATGACGTTGTTTAGGGTCATCGTGAGTGCCAAACACAAACACCCCTGGACCAGGTTTTGTCCCAACTACGTAATCGACGATACCGCCCAATTCTTTGAGTTGTTCAACATCATACATGTTGGTCATTTCATCGACATGACCTGCAAAGTCATATCCCAACATTCCCCGCTTGGCAATTGTCATTCCTGTAGCGTTGGCAACGATCGCTTGCTCGAAGGAAATTTTTGTGCCATCTGCAAAGCTAGTTACCATGTGAGCCTTTTGACCCCAACGCTTGGCAAATGCTTCTTGTGTGGTCGGGTTGCGATAAGGGTCTTGCAGTCCTTTGATATTACCGCACAATAAAGGAGTTAAACCAATACTTTTGACGAAGCGGTAAAGGTTCATCTCTACCCCAGGCTGATCCCCGTCGCAAGCGCTGAGAATAACGCCTGCTTTATCAGCGTATACTTTTAAGATCGGACCAATCGTCCCATCAAGTTCGGCGTTCATCATAATCACGTGCTTGCGATGGGCGATCGCTTCCATCACCACCTGAGCGCCAAATTCCACTGCCCCTGTGACTTCAATTAAGGCATCAATGCCTTCAGCTTGGCACAGCAACATCGCATCTTCAGTGACTGCATACTCACCACGGGCGATCGCGTCTTCTAATTGAGTTACAGTGGAAACAACTTGAATGTTCTCAATTCCAGCTTCCGAATAAGCTTGCTTGGCTGCATCGATTTTACGGTTGGAGATAGCAACTATCTCCATTCCCGGAACTGAATTAACAATTTGATTGGCAATTCCTCGACCCATGAACCCAGCACCAATCATGGCTACTTTAACTGGTTTGCCTGCTTCTGCACGTGCTTGTAACGCGCGATCTACAATAATCATTGATTAAACTCTCCGTTAGATCGTGTTTGTTGTTAGCGATTTTTTTCGCAAATTGTTTTTCTTAAAGGGAAACAACCTTAAACCCATTGATATAATCGATGCGAACATTTATTTTTTTGAAAAATAAATAGTACCGCTAACACCACCTGTGAAAAATACTTGGAATTTGCACCTCTAATAAAATTAATCAATTTGACTAAGTATGAATGAGGTGCATTAAAGTGAATTGTCAACAATTATACTCTTATCTAGAAGATGTGCCACCCACAGTCATCATTCTCATCAAGGGCCAATTTAAATCTTTCTCGGAAATTTCGGTTACATCGACGGGCCATTCAATGTTAAAAAATGGGTCATCAAAGCGCAGACCCCGTTCATACCCTGGTGTATAAAATTCACCTACTTGATAGACAACTTCAGCATCATCTGTAAGTGCTTGATAGCCGTGGGCAAACATTTCCGGAATGTATAAAGCGCGACGGTTATCTGCGCTGAGTTCCACGCCAAAATGTGATAAAAATGTCGGAGACTCAGGACGCATATCAATAATTACGTCGTAGATAGAGCCTTGAGTACAGCGGACTAATTTTGTTTCAGTTGCTGGGGAAACTTGATAGTGCATTCCCCGCAGCGTTCCTTTTTTATAGTTATAAGACAAGTTGCATTGAGCAACAGTTGGCTTTAAGCCATGTTCCTCAAACTCTTTCGCGCAGAAAGTACGGGCAAAGAAACCACGGTGATCTGGTTTTTGTTCTAAATCAATGACGAAAGCGTCTTTGAGTTCAGTTTCGGTAAAAATCATAGATAACCTCGATTTAATATTGACTACAAAAGAAACTGAGTAATTTCCGAAAATTATTTCATCAAGAACTGTTTTTTTGCGGAAAAACAGTATTATCTGCCCACTTTAACTGAATCATATTCTTTGCGTAACTCTGGTCTAGCAAAAGTATCATCCCAGTATTGGGTACAAAGTTCTGGTCGCTTGGGAGGGTTAGCGGTGTAAACATAAAACAGCGCTGATCGTTCTTCTGTCCGGAGGGTTCCGTGATGTAAAGCAGTTTTTGGATCTGTAAAAATAACCGTACCTGCTGGTCCTGGACAAGATTTCCAAGCTGATTTGGGGATAATTTCTTTCAGTTCTTCATCGTTAATACCTACATATCCTGACTTCCAAAGCTTGTGGTAAATCCGATAATAATTCAACCCATATAAGGAAGTTAAAGATAGAGGAACATACTCAAAAGGACCGTCTTTTTCTTCGACATCAGTCAAATAAATGATTATTTTCACCATTCTCCTGTCTTCTGAATCTTTATGCCATAGCAACGTTCCAAATTGATTTTCGTTTGGTAAATCTTTGCGTAAATGTACACCTTGAAAAGCAACGGGAAGCCCGATGTAATTTTCAACGATATTTAGCAGTCTTTTTTCTTGTCCCCAAGTGGAAAATTGAGGTAAATCTGTAACTGTGTAAATTTGGGGAAGCAATTTACCTGCACTGTTGTAGCTAGGTGTTGCCATGCTGGACAATTGACTGTAGGCAGCATTGAGAAGTTGTGGGGTAGAGGTGAATCCCAATTCGTCGAGTGTTGTGACGTAAACGCCTTCTTTTTGGAGAGCGTTAACAATTAGGCGAGCGCCTGACTCTAATGCAGGCAAATTTTTGGCATGGTTCAGCAGTGCAGTTCTGTAACCTAACTCTGATTTAAGTTCAAATATTTTGTTTGTGATGGTGTCAAGCATACAACAGCGCCTTATTCATGATGTTTGGATTGTTTTGGGTATCAATTTTGAGATTTTATTGCTTAGAACTTCTTAATTCTTCAGAAGTAAGCCTTGACTCAGCTATCTTGAAATTTTGAGGATAAACTTCTTCAATAGCAGACAAGCTTACTAAAGTCAAAAAGCTAATTCCTACATTTAGAGCGAATACAGGCCATCTTCTCAAAGCACCTAAAAAAACTTTCAAATTGACTTCTCTAAAGTTATGCAATATCATCCGGTTGCAAAACACTTGACTATATCCAATCTGTTGAAGTTTCTTAATAATTTCCGGTATATGTTTGTATTGCATTAAAAGTGAAGATTTTGGCTCTTTCTGCCAATAACTAACACCTACAATACATTCCAGATAAGTATCCTTAGTGACAATTACACTACCATTAGCAGCACAATACCCAGCTAAATATGCCAAGGATATCCAGTTACTTGCCGCATCTTCCCAAATTTCCAAAGCACGTTTTACCAGGTCGCTTCTGTATACCGTAGCAGTCAGAAAAATGACAGCACCGACACTTTTTGAAAAACAATGTTCAAATATTGCCTTACCGTCAGCATTACCATCTTCGCTATCAGCGTCAAACCAGCGATTACCAACTATTGTAGGTGGATGGACAGGTTCACCAGTGATTTTGTTGCGACCAGAAAAGTTGAGAAATAATAACGATAAATCGTTATTAGTTTTAATTTTATTTATCGTATAAGCCACTGCTCTTTCTTGAATTGGGTCATCATCACCAATTGCCCACACAAATTTAGTTTTTGCCGACTTAAGGCAATGAATGATATTTCGCATCACGCCTATATTTTCTGTATTTTTGTGATATGTAAATGTGACATTACGAAGAATTCCTTGCCACTTCTTAACTACTTCTTGAGTATTGTCTGGTGAACAATTATCAGAAACGAAAATTTCACATTCTGATTCAAAGCCTTTTATGGCTTCAGCCAGCCATGCTAACTGTTTATCAAGTAATTCGGCACGGTTATAAGTGGGAATAGCAATTCTCAGTAATTTATTCATATTTGTTTGATACTACAACATAAAATAAGTTTGAACTTTAATTGGCAAAATTATAGATTATTTAGAGTCACTAATGTGTAAATTCCGAGCAATTATCACAAGATGAGTAATTTGTTCATAATGTTGTGGTGGATAGAATTATTGAGCCTGAGATTAAATTCCAGACTTATTTTTTCTTGCTGAGATGATAAAAAAGTTTTCCAAGTCGATACACCTACTAAACTAAAATACGGAGTTAGTATATTTACTGTATAAAAAGGCCATCGTCTTAAAGCACCCAAAATAACATACCAATTAGTTTCTGCAAAGTGCTTGGAAATGATTTTTCTGCAAATTGTTTGGCTATATCCTAACTCCATCAGTTTTACATAAACTTTCGGCAAATCCGAATAACGCATCCTGAACCATAGCTTTGCATCGACAATAGAATTCATTCCACAAGCGTATTGAACATAGACATCTTTAGTAATTTTTCCACTTCCTTGAAGGGCACAAAATGCAGTCCAATATATTTGTCCTTCTCGATTATTTGCACTGTCTCTCCACTTTTCTAAAGCTTGCTGTGCTGCTTGGGTTTTATACACTTGAGCAGTCATAAACGCTAGACAACTAAAGTTTTCTTGCAAATAATGCTCAATCAATGCTTTTCCATTAGTTGCCTAAAGAGGTACGGTGTTAGTTTCACCAGTTATGTAATTAGGTAAGTAGTTGTAACAATTATAATTTTCCTCACGGCTGAGAATTTTTTGTTGTTTGAGTAATTTGATTTAGTAGATAAGAGAAGTCCGAATCAAAATGATTTGATTCGGAAGCTTCAAGCAGTTGTTAACGGCAAATGAAATAATCTAATTACTTCTTCGTCCAGAAGAAATCTTGGTCAATTTGTTGGGTGCGAATTAAATATTCTAGCTGCTTCAAACGGGTGAAACCTCTAGATAAGAAAGTTTCTTCAGTCATATCGATTTGGCTGAATAAATCAAACAATTGTTGAGCACCGCGTTGAGCATTCCAATCACACTTAAATCCTGGCAGAATTGTGTTAATTTTCTCAAAAGATACTCGATAGCTGCGGTTATCTGCACCGCTATCGCCAAAGGATAATTTACAACCTTTGAAAACATCAGCAATAATTTCCGCGATTTCTTTAACTCGATAGTTATTAGTAGTATCGCCGACGTTGAAGATTTGGTTGTGTACAATATCCCGTGGTGCTTCAACCGCGCAGACAATTGCTTTACAAATATCTAATGCATGAACTAACGGACGCCAAGGTGTACCATCGCTGATCATTTTAATTTCTTTGGTAGTCCATGCTAAGCCTGCCAAGTTGTTTAAAACAATATCAAAGCGCATTCTGGGAGAAGCACCAAAGGCTGTAGCATTCCGCATAAAGGTAGGAGAAAAGTCATCATCAGCTAGTGGCGTGACATCTCGTTCTACCAAGGTTTTACATTCTGCGTAAGCTGTTTGCGGATTAACTGATGATTCTTCTGTGACATCACCTTCTGTAGCTACGCCGTAAACGCTGCAAGAAGACATGTACACAAACCGCCGCACACCCGCTTCTTTGGCAATTTTGGCAAGTCGAACAGAACCTTTATGGTTGATATCGTAGGTAATAGTAGGTGATAGTTGTCCGGTGGGGTCGTTGGAGAGTTCCGCCATGTGAACGATCGCCTCGACACCTTGCAAATCTTCAGCGGTGATATTACGGATATCTTTGTTAAGGGTTTTGGCTGTTACTTCAGTACCGTTGTACAGCCAACCCACTTTATAATATCCGGTGTCTACGCCGATAACTTCGTGTCCTCGTTCGATTAACAAAGGAGGTAATAATGAACCTAAATAACCTTCGGTGCCTGTAACGAGAATTTTCATTGATTTGGATTCCTATATAGTGATTTATTGGATTATATTTTGCTGAAGGATTACTTTAGCAGTTACGCCAATGACAAACAAGTCAAAGAAATTACCAGCACTATAATTTCAGAGTTTTGAGGTATTCAATGATGTTAATTTTGTAAATTTTCGAGCTAACCTTCTCCAGATAGTATCCCGCCATCCTGACCAATCTGTTACGTCAAGATAGTGGAAGAATAAATCTTTTTTGGGATGTGTACATTCACTTTTCACTCCTGCATACCAGGGTTTGGGAGTATTAGTAAAGTGAATGATGCAAGGATTGTGAAGCAACTCGTTATAAACATCTTCTGGAAAAGGGCTATTTTTTCCAAATGAAGCATCATATACCCTAGGCATCTGATTCCATTTTGGGTGAAGTTCCCCCCATTTACCAGCAAGAACTGCGTTTAGTCCATCCTGGTCGTTGCGGACATATTCTCTGTTTTGTTTGATATATTCGATGACCTTTGCGCCTATATTGTCAGCTCGCCACTTTTCTAGATTAATTACTAGAAGTCCTGAATTGAAATATTTAGCATCACCAGAAAGCCCAACTTCTTTGTAGTTTCTTAAACCATCAGACATGGATATATACATTTCCAGGTCGTCTTGAACTGCTAGTGCATAGTCATCGCCAATCTCAATGTTCCATATTTCTCCTAAATCTCCGGTGACTACCATATCGGTATCTAGATAAATTGCCTTTTTAAACTCTGCTGGTAAAAATTCGGTGATCAACAGCCGATAATAGCAGCTTGGTGTCAGATGCCTAGTTAATACCAGATTTGTAAATAGTGCGTTATCTGGTTGTACCCAGGAAATATTTATCTGTTCTGATTGAAGTGATTTGATAATCTTTTGTTTGTTCGATTCAGTGATACCTCCATCAAGAATAAATAAGGCTATTTTTTGATTAGTTCCTAGATTTTCAAGTGCTGAACGAACTGTGACTGCAAGAGGCATGGCATAGTTATTATCAGCAGCACAAACTAAAACAATCGGCTGAATGTCAGATATGGTGGACATAATGGAAACCCTGATAATTAATTCGCTTATTTTACAACGCTAAAAATACATGTTGGTAAGATGCTATCTGGCAGTTGATTAAAGAATGCTTGCGCTACGAGTGCGATCGCGTAACGCAGGCGAATTGAGGGTAGATGCAAAGTAACTAATCGAAACTTAAATTACTGCTGCAGGTAGCAGATGCGACTGTTCGGGAATTTGTGCGACAATTGATTTGCCAATTTCCAGCGAAGAAGTAGCAGCTGGAGAAGGAGCATTGCAAACATGGACGGAGTTTTCACCTTGAACAATCAAAAAGTCGTCCACTAGTTTGCCATCGTTCATTAACGCTTGGGCGCGAACTCCTGCATGACAGGGAACTAAATCCTCTGATCGCACTTCCGGAATTAGTTTCTGCAAACTTCTCGTGAAGGCTGCTTTACTAAACGAGCGAATAATTTCTTGAATGCCTTCGTCGGCGTGTTTTGCTGCTAGTTTCCAGAAACCGGGGTAAGTCATGACTTCAGCAAAATCCCGCAAGTCAAAGTCTGTCTTTTTATATCCTTCACGCTTGAGGCTGAGAACTGCATTGGGTCCTGCGTGGACGCTGCCGTCTATCATCTTGGTAAAGTGGACACCCAAGAAGGGAAAATCTGGATTGGGAACAGGGTAAATTAGAGTCTTCACGAGATAGCGCTTTTCTGGTGTGAGTTCGTAATACTCTCCCCGGAATGGTACTATTTTTGCTTGCGGATCGACTTGACCTAATTTAGCAACGCGATCGCTATGCAATCCAGCACAATTAATCACAAAGCGAGTTTCAAAGGTGCCGTTGTTAGTTTCTAATACCTGATTTTTGCCACTGCGGGAGATTTTCTCAACTTTTGTATTCAGACGCAGTTCTCCGCCCTGCTTTTCAATTAATTCTGCGTACTTGAGACAAACTTGTTTGTAATTGGCAATACCAGTTGAATTTACTTGAATTCCGGCTACGCAAGTGACATGAGGTTCAATTTCTTTGACTTCTTCTTGACTGATTTTCTTAACCTCTAAGCCATTTTCCAAGCCGCGCTTGTAAAGATTTTCTAGACGCGGTAGTTCTTGTTCATCCGTGGCAACAATTACTTTACCGCAAACTTCATAATCAATCTTATGCTCTTGGCAAAATTCTACCATTGAGCGACTACCATCACGGCAAAACTTAGCTTTAAAACTTCCTGGCTTGTAGTAAATACCAGAATGAATCACACCGCTGTTATTGCCGGTTTGGTGAAATGCCCATTTGCTCTCTTTTTCTAATACTAAAATTCTTGCATTGGGATAGCGTTTACCCAAAGCCATTGCTGTAGAGAGTCCAACTATTCCCCCACCTATAATCGCAAAATCATACATTGGTATTTTTGCCCCTGCAACTACAGTAAATTAATTTTTTTAGCTAAATTTTATTGCCTACCATGCCTTCCAAGGAGCCTTATTATTCTTCCATAGGTCTTCGAGGTAGTTTTTATCGCGCAAAGTATCCATAGGTTGCCAAAAACCGTGATGTCTGTAAGCAGATAGCTGATCCATCTCAGCTAGCTTTTCTAATGGCTGCTGCTCCCAAACAGTGGAATCATCAGCAATCAAGTTGATTACTTCCGGTTCGAGGACAAAATAACCGCCATTAATCCAAGCGCCATCACCATCTTGTTTTTCACGAAAGCTGTTGATTTTAGTTTGGTCATGTCCTAAGGATATTGCACCAAAGCGTCCGGCTGGTTGAACTGCAGTGAGTGTACCTAAAGATTTTTGTTCTTTGTGAAAGTTAATTAGCTCAGTGATATTCACATTGCTGACACCGTCGCCGTAAGTGAAGCAAAAAGCTTCATTGCCAATATGGTCTGCGACTCGCTTCAAGCGCCCGCCTGTCATAGTATTATCACCTGTATCTACTAAGGTGATACGCCAAGGTTCAGCATTACCACGATGCACATTCATCTGGTTAAACCGCATATCAAAGGTTACGTCTGACATGTGTAAGAAGTAATTGGCAAAATACTCCTTAATTATGTAGCCCTTGTAACCGCAGCAGATAATAAAGTCACTAATACCGTGGGCAGAATAAGTCTTCATGATGTGCCACAAAATTGGCTTCCCACCAATTTCGACCATTGGCTTTGGTCTAACGCTAGTTTCTTCACTAAGTCGTGTACCAAGCCCTCCAGCCAAAATTACTGCTTTCATGCAATTACCTCGTAATTTTTAGGTAAATGAGTATTTAAACTTTTTTAAACTGAGAAGTGCCAACTGATTAGACAAAATTGATTTTCAATTTTCTCAGTAATAAATATAACTGGATTTTCAGCCTTTAGTATGAAGAGAAGGTAAATAAACTTTTATTATGTGTAAAAAAATGAAAAAGATTGGTAAATATTTATCAAATTACCGGAAAATACTTATTTCCCCTAAAAAGAAAAATATTAAATAACTAGTACGTCTGGCGCGAAAATCAAGCTATTATTTAAAATTATTTAAAAGCTTGTACAAGCATTAGACAACTTGCATAAGTGGATGTACGGATATATCAAACCACAGATAAACCACTTTTATTTACAGCCATATTTATCTGTGTTCAGGGCATGTGCATCTGTGGTTTCTTTTGAGCTCCCATCTAATTTTTGCTCATAAGTCTATTTTGAATAAGCGTGCTGCGTGAATTCTGCGTTCTCCTTAGGATAGCGTTATTAGTATTAGGAAGAGCTAACCCCCAGGAGGTTTGCTCTTCCTAAATACAAACAATTAACTTGCTAGTTATGACCTATTAGCTGTTTTTAGTTACCTTTTACTAAACCAGTTGTGTTTTCAAAGAAAGTGTCACATTTGTTTTCTAAGACAACGCAGATGCTGCTGAGTGCTTGTTGGTAATTATCCATATCCTCTTGTTCAAGGAAAATTTTGGCGGCTGTCTGCAAATCCGCGATCGCTTGCGTATTATTTCTGTTAGATTGGTTCCCCCAATATTGAGAAAGTTCGTAGCGGACAATACCTCGTTTGAGATAAACTTTCGCACTTCGCGAATCGATGCGTAATGCTTCGTTAAAGTCGGCGAGCGCTTGTTTATATTCTTGCTCAAAGTCGCTGCTGTATTGACCAATTTGATAACGAACAACACCTCGCTGAAAGTAAGCTTCTGACTTGGTCGAGTTCAAAGCTAGTGCCAGGTTAAAGTCCCCAATTGCTTTTCGGTAATCTTGTTGAGAGTCGCCGCTATATTTGGCAAGTTGGGAGCGGACAATACCGCGTCTGATGTATGCTTCTGCTTCATTAGGATTAAGACGCAGGGCATTATTAAAATCTGCCAGCGCTAGGTTGTAATCTCTATCAGGATCGCTGCTATATTCGGCTAGCATATAGCGGGCATTGCCTCGATTTACATAAGCTTTTACTTCATTAGGATTGATTTTAATCGCCTGAGTATAGTCTGTAAGTGCGCCTTCGTAGTCTTTCAGGTTGTAGCGAGTATTACCACGATTTATATGTGCTTTGGCGTTTTTAGGTTCTTTTTGTATTGCGTGGCTAAAATTGTCCAGTGCTAGCTCATAGTTTCGCACTTTATAATTAGCATGACCCTGTTTATAGTAATCTGCGAAAGTTAGAGAGGTTTTGGTTTGCTCCTGACGAGACATGAAGGTTTGTTGAGCGTATTGATTTTGGGAAACTAAGGGGCGAGTAAATTTAATCATTACGTCCAAATACCCCAACAACCCAAAGCCCAGCAAGCACAGAATCACTGGGTAAAATCTTGGCTTCCTAGCTGGTTGATAATAAGAAAAGTTTTGGGATGATACTACCTGCTTATAATTGATTTTGTTTACTGCTGGAATTGCTGGAAGATTTGAGCGTACAGCTTGGCTGTTGCGCTTTCGGGATGGTCTTCGCGGTTGTAAATATTCTTTAGTTTCTATTGCCTTAAGAGATGGAAAGGGATCGCGTCCGCCTAATTGCAAGGTACGTTCACACCAGGGACAACTGTGCTGGTGGCTGCTGTAGCGATGCTGAGGGTTGACTGTGCAGGTAATCAGGTCATTTTCGACTTCCGCTAGTTCTAACAGCCAATTTTGGGCAGTGGGACGCTCACGTGGGTTGTTATGACCATCCTCAAAACACCGGACAAACATTTCCTGTAAGCTGGGAGGGAGAGTTTCCCAAGCTGGTGCAATCGGGGTAGGAGTGTAGGGGACACGTCGCTTTTGACTGTAAGTAAAATGACCAGCGGCAATGCGTGCTTCGTAGGTGGGTGGCTCACCTGTACCTTGATAAATACCTGAAAATGGGTGTGTGCCTTCCATTAATAGTTGAAATATCAGCACTGCCAACCCAAACGAGTCATGGGCGATCGCCCGATCGTACTGAGCAAAAGTTTTATTTTGTAGTTCTGGTGGGGTAAACTCTGGTTTGCCTACTTGGCAGCGGTAAACTACATTTTTTTGGCGATCGCGCACCTGGAATGAATCGGTGTCTACCAGCGTCACCAGTGCTGTGTCGCTCACCATGATATTCGATTCATTCACATCGCCGACACAGTAGCCACTATTGTGCAAAGCCGCAAAAGCCGCAGCCAAATTGCGGGCAGTGCGGAGCAGGTACTGATAATTGAATAAAGGACAGTGTTCGCGGCGGGTTCTAGGGTTGTAGAAATCGATCACCGGACGCATCCCGCGAATGCGCGGCATTAAAAAGCCAATAATGCGATCGCTTCCATCTACCGCTCGTAGCGGTTCGTCTGGCCAAGCGATAGAAATATGCCCCAAACTTGCCGTAGGGTTTTCTGGTGGGTTGGCAAGCATCGCCAGGAGTTTGCGCGCGTGTTGCTCAGTTGGCTTGTGATAAACCTTCGCGACTAAATTGCCATCGCTTGGCACGGCATAAACACAAGCTTCTCCGCCTCGCCCTAGACTGATAGTGAGGTTGAGAAGTTCTTGTTTGGTAAGACAACGTAGTACCTGCATTTTGAGAATTACAATTTACGGGGGTTATTTAAGAAGTAAAAAAAGGAGAATTATCGCGCTTTTAGTCGCTTAATGCAGCTATTATTAGCGTCAAATCATCATCAGTACGTTGCGTAATTCGCTCCGACCGCAAAAACTTCACCAACTGCTCTTTTGCCGCAGCTTTATCCTCGACATTCGCTGCAAAATCAAACAGAGGAAAAAAGAAGGGTTTGTGAGGCGCACCAACTGCCATGTTTAATGCCAGCATTTGTAGTCCATCGGTGAGCAGACCAACATTTACTATGGCTTCACGCCATAATCTCATCTGAGCCGTGTCTAAGGCACCAGGCGAAGTCAAAAAAGTGGTGGCGTTGATGTATTCGCCGTTGTCAGGTATGGTTAGTGCCAGTAGGTTGCCCGTTCTATCCTTCGCCACTGCCATTCCATCACCTATCTGCGCCACTGCCACAACTTCTGGTGTAGCAATCGTAATAATTAAGGTAGTTGCTAAATCCTGTGGTTGTTTTTCACCAGCCGCCGCCTCATCCTCAACGGCTTGTTTGGCGGCTAGGATTGCTTCATTCAAAAGCGATCGCACTTCTTCATCATCATCCAGCCAAAACCTGCTGACTTGTTTGCGCGATATGTTCTCGATTGCTGCTTCCACAGCAACCATCGCCCCAACTTTCCCGCTTACTGCACTCCCTGCACCATCTGCTACAGCCGCCACCAAAACATTATTTGGCAATACCTGCCAGTGATGAGCGTCCTGACACAGCTGCTTGTTTTTTAAATGGCTTGTGCCACTTACGGACGCGGCTACTACCCGCCATTGAGATATCTTGTTTGATGTATTCATAGATTCTCTGCCAACAGCTGTGTGAACATAATCGCCCTTGCTCGCCCTTAAACAGATCCCCAGCCAATTGGGGGTAGTGCCACTTGTTCGTCTACCTGTGAATGGGAAACCGCCGACATACTCGCCGACAGCCAAACAAACATCTCTATAAAGTTGAGTCCTTGGAGTTTCAGGGGAGTACGCACAGCAATTTTACTTAAGCGTGTCATATTAGCATTTTCCACGCCAACCGTAAAAAAAGCAACACGTTTATTCAATTCATCTGCTTGCAAACGCTGCGACGCTTGATCTACCAAATGCTCTAATTCACCTTGCGGTTCTCCATCGGTAATCATAAATACCCAAGGACGATAGTAAGCAATGCCATTACTGCGATATTGAACTTTGCGCTCTTGAATAATGTCCAACGCTTTATTAATTCCAGCACCCATGATAGTCAGCCCTTGTGCTGTCAGTATCGGCGGATTGAATTGATCAGCCGTCACAAAGTCTTGCACTACGTTGACATTACTATCGAAAGTAACTATTGCTACTTCCACTCTTCTTGCGGCAAGTGAATTTTTCACTAATTCGTCCTTCAAACTCAGCAAGCCCTGATTTAAAGCCTCCATCGGCTCTCCTTGCATCGAACCCGAGGTATCTAGTAATAACACGCAAGGACAACGTGGTTCTGGGTTCTCAGCAAATTCAACTACTTCATCAAGTTTTAATGTATCTGGCATAACTTTTTGTGTTATATTAAAGTCCAAAGCCTTATTTTCCTTCTCTCAAAGTATATATTTGAAAGCGCTGGCGAGACTACAGTCCTGTAGTTGCGTAATAAATGCTCTCATATTTATTAAACAGATTACTACTAGCAAAATCCCTAAGCATTTAAGAAAATCTTAACTTACAACGAGGTTAAGTAAAAGGGAATTTCCTAGTGATTTGCATTACCTGTAGCGCTGCATATACCAAAATTTATAAATAACACTTATAGAATATCAATGATCCCCTACGTCTGCCTATGCTGAATTTTAAAGATTCTATGTAGTAAAGTCAGATTTTAGATGCCAAAAATTCATCATAATTAATCTAAGCAGCTTTTTAACTATACTTGTGTAACTATCCACACTTAAAATTAAAATTAACTAGTAGAAAATATATTATTTCAATATTTAGTGCAAAATCTAACAAAAGAGCCATATTGTAATTTTTACAGATATGTAATATATGTACATAGCTAAACCGAAAAATTTGTTTTTAGAGAAATATTCAAGATAAGAGAGTGCCTCATTAACCGATACTTCAAATTTTCAAGTATTCGGTCTAATTTACCGCAAATTATCCAAAAACATGAATAATTCTGGCACATTCACCAAACTGAGTCCTCTGAGTTTGTTAAGACAGTTATCTAATTCTTCTGAAAGTACTTGTCTACAAGCATTTAGCAACTCAGTTTCCTGGTCGATCTACCTAGAACACGGTAAAATTACCTATGCCACCGATTCAGTCGAACCTTTTGATCGACTCGAACGTCATTTGCGTCGCCTCAGCCATCAAATTCCACTGCTAAAGAGCGAAACTCGTGTCAAGTTACGCCTAATGTTTGAAACTGACTCACACGGTAAGCCGATAGAACACCACGACAGTTTGACAAACCAGCCTCCTGAGTACCAAGCCATTTGCTGGCTCGTCAGTCAACAATATCTGAATTTTGGACAAGCAGGAGTGCTGATCCAAGAATTAGTTAAAGAAGTGATTGAATCATTTCTGTTAATCAAACAAGGCAATTTTGAATTAACAGATCTACTTCATAAAGTGCAGATAATTTGCCGAGTGGATGTAGAAAAAATAATAGAATTTTGCCAAGAACGATTGCAGGTTTGGCACTCTTTAGCTCCACAAATTTCTTCTCCCTATCAGCGCCCATATTCGTGTATTTCTCAGACAAACAAACCAAAAAAATTACCAGATATTCACCCAAATTTAACTAAATGGATGAAAGGTTTTAGCCTGCGTCATCTTGCAGTAATTATGAATCAAGATGAATTAAAACTGGCTCAGAATTTACATCCTTATATATTACATGGAACGATTTTGTTTCATGAACCAGATCCACCCTTTGATAAATTACCAAAGACTTGTGAAGAACTATCAGCAGATTCTAGTGATATTAGAGAATTAGTTGACATAATAGCGCCAAGTAGCACTATTACCAAGGATAAACCAAGTATTCCTAGGGAAAATACAGATACTAGTCAGCGATTATCACACATTTCTTCTAGTCAAAGAGAAAATACTCAGCAACTAACAACAGAAAATTACCCAAAAGCTACTGTAACCCAGCAAAAAGTCCACACAATAGTTTCTGTTGATGATAGTCCCACCATCCTTAGAGAAATTAGTCGTTTATTAGAGAATGAAAATTTTTCAGTAGTTACAATCATTGATCCACTTAAAGCCGTAATGTCGATTATTCGCAACCAGCCAGACTTGATTTTACTGGATTTAAATATGGCAGGAATTGATGGTTATGAGTTGTGTAGGCTAATAAGAAATAACTCAAAGTTTAAAGATACTCCCATTGTCTTTGTAACTGGAAAAAAAGGGATTATAGACAAGGTTAAAGCCAAATTTGTCGGAGCATCGGGGTATTTGACTAAGCCGTTCACTCGCTCAGAATTACTGAAAATAGTTTTCATGCATTTGACTTGACACGAAAGCCCTGAATGTAGATATTGAGGAGAATAGGCTGCGTACTGCTTTGCAGAAGCCACAGGCTAGGCAGCTTTTGTTCGTATAACCGCACTCTTGAGGGTATCGGCTAAAAAAGTCGGATGCACGCTTATGCTACAGAATCGAATTGAAAAGCTCATCCCTGAGCAAGAAGAGATTTATACGTAAGTACAACGTAGTACGATTATTCAAGTTGGAGAATACGCCTTGCGGGGCGCTTAGCCATCGCTTGGTAGTAAGCACCGTAAAATTAAAGCATTCATACGATTCATAGAATAAGCAAGCACACTCCATGCGTATTTCTCTAAATTGGCTGCGGGAACTAGTCGAGATAAAACTAGGAAGCGAAGAATTAGCCGAAACCTTGACAATGGCTGGGTTTGAGGTTGAAGATATTGAAGACCGCCGCACTTGGGCTTCGGGCGTTGTTGTTGGGAGAGTGCTTGAGCGCCAACCTCACCCTAACGCTGATAAATTAAGTGTTTGCCAAGTCGATATCGGTGCTGATGAGACTTTAAATATCGTCTGTGGCGCTGCTAATGTTCGGGCTGATATTTATGTACCAGTAGCGACGACAGGCACTTATTTGCCCAAAATTGATTTGAAAATCAAACCCGCGAAGCTGCGAGGTGTTCCTTCTCAGGGTATGATTTGTTCTTTAAAAGAACTCGGTTTGCCGAGCGATGTGGATGGGATTCATATTTTTCCCCAGGAAAATCTGCAACTAGGTAGCGATGTGCGATCGCTTTTGGGTCTAGATGATGTAATTTTAGACTTAACTGCTACTGCTAATCGCGCTGATGCATTGAGTATGGTGGGCGTAGCGCGGGAAGTAGCAGCCCTAACGGGTGGAAAGTTGACAATTCCTGAACCTGGTGAGGTATCTGTTGGTGAAGGTGCGGGAAGTTTTACTTTACGAATCAATGAGACGCAAGCTTGTCCGGCATACATTGGCACGGTAATTGAACAGGTAAAAATTGCTTCATCTCCCGACTGGTTGCAACAACGCTTGCGTGCTGCTGGGGTGCGACCGATAAATAATGTCGTGGATATTACTAACTACGTTTTGTTGGAGTGGGGACAACCACTGCATGCCTTTGATCGCGATCGCTTGGGCGGCGAGACCCAGGGCGGGGAGACCCCGCCCCTACAGGTTGGGGTGCGCTTCGCTAACGCTGGGGAATCGCTGAAAACCCTCGACGGGCAAACCCGCAATCTATCTACGCAAAATTTATTAATTACCACCAACAACAAACCTGTTGCTTTGGCGGGAGTGATGGGTGGAGAAGAAACAGAAGTGCATAACGGTACGCAAAACGTATTTTTAGAAGCGGCGTTGTTTGATTCTGTGGCAATTCGCCGTTCTTCCCGTAGTGTAGGGTTAAGGACAGAAGCCTCTGGAAGATATGAGCGAGGCGTAAACCGCGCCGAGTTGGAAAAAGCCACACGCCGCGCCTTATCGTTGATGGCACAGATAGCTCAGGGAAGTATTGTACATCAGGAAATTGCCGATACGCGCCCCGACCCATCTACTTGGAGTCGTTCGATCGCACTACGTTTAGACCGAGTTAATCAGCTTCTTGGACCCGTCGAGATGGGCGAAGGCACAGGAGAACTGCAAGCGGAAGATGTTGAGCGCATCCTGACTGCACTGGGATGTCAAATGACTGCAAATGGCGAGCGTTCTTGGACAGTTTCTGTACCGCCCTATCGTTACCGCGACTTAGAACGGGAAATAGATTTGATTGAAGAAATTGCCCGTCTCTATGGCTATGATAACTTTTGTGATACGCTACCAGAAAAGTCGGAAGCAGGTTATCTGCCTTTAGATCAGGAGCTTATACGCAAATTGCGAGCTTCCCTACGGGCAGAAGGCTTGACAGAATTAATGCACTACTCCTTGGTGAAACCAGAGGGAGAAAGGCAGGTAGTGCTGTCAAACCCTTTATTCATAGAATATTCAGCGCTGCGAACCGAGTTAATTTTAGGGTTGATTGATGCTTTTCAATATAACTTAGAGCAGGGAAACGGTTCTCTGAACGGCTTTGAAATAGGGCGAATTTTTTGGCAAGAAGAAGACGGGTTGCAAGAAGCAGAAGCCATAGCTGGAATTATGGGAGGCGAGCGCACTTTAGGCAAGTGGTCGAAAAGCGATCGCTCTTCATCTCTGACTTGGTTTGAAGCCAAAGGCATTCTCGAAAGTGTTTTTCAGCAACTTGGTTTACAAGTAGAATATCAACCAGATCATCGAGATTCCCGCTTACATCCAGGACGCACCGCTTCTTTGTGGGTGCGCGGTAACAGACTCGGTACTTTTGGGCAACTACATCCGCAACTGCGGCGAGAAAGAGGCTTACCAGATTCAGTTTACGTGTTTCAACTGGATTTAGATGTGCTGTTGGATTCTCTGGATCAAGATGAAATCCTCATACCTCAATTTAAACCTTATTCCACCTATCCAGCAGCTGATCGCGATATCGCCTTTTTCTCACCGGTTAAGGTAACAGTTGCCGAAATTGAAAAAGTAATCACCAAAGCTGGTAAAGATTTACTAGAGTCTGTAGAACTGTTTGATGAATATCGCGGTGAGAATGTGCCACAAGGACAACGGAGTTTAGCATTTCGCTTAATATATCGGACAAGCGATCGCACTCTCACCGATGCTGAAGTCGAACCAGTACACAACAAAGTTCGCGAAGCATTGGTTGAGAAATTCGGCGTCAGTTTGAGAAGTTAGCAATGCAGGGGCGGGGATACCCCGCCCGTACATAAAAGTTAATTCTCCTTTTTAAACATGATTAAATTTGGGATTGTACAGCTATGCCTAAATACGTAATGTGGGGAACTTACTGCGAAGACGTTTTAGAAAAGCGTGCGCCTTATCGTCAAGCGCATCTAGACGGACTAGCAAAACAAAAAGAATCCGGTGTGTTGATTACGATTGGTCCTACCAAGGATGTAACTAAAGTTTTTGGCATTTACGAAGCCGAAGATGAAACCACCGTGCGCCAGTTAGTCGAAAACGATCCATATTGGAAAAATGGCATCTGGACAGAATATTTTGTCAAAGAGTGGATTCAGGCTTTTTAAAGCAAAAATCATCAATTTGGGGGAGGACACTCACCATTACCGGGTTTCTCGTGCATCAATAAAGTGCCAGTTGTCAGATAGGCGCGAAAGCCCGCCCTTGCTTGATTACAGGTGTCACGTTCCTCCCACAAAATTACCCTTTGTGATGCATTAAATTGAAAATAGCCATACATTCATGCTTTTAGGTGATGCGATGACAGTTTTGTTAGTGCGATTATGGAAGGTGTTCATCGAAGAAAACTTTGTTGTTTAGACTAAAAATCAGGTTGTTTACAACTCTAACAACTTCGATTTTTTATCAATCCTTTGATTGGTTGAGAAGGTACAACTATGAATCGAATCTTAAAACGCACATTTTTACCAAGCCTCTTGGCTGCAACTTTAGCTGGTGTCACTTTAATTCCAGCTAAACCCGCTGCTGCGGATGATCGCATATTAGAAGATGTAGGCATTGGTGCTGCTGCTGGTGTGGTATCAGGTGCTATTAGGGGACGTGGTTCTGTATTAAACAATGCCGTTAAAGGCGGTGCTGCTGGTGCAGCCGTTAACGGTGTCAACGGAACTAGAAGCAATCGCAGAAACCGTAACTTAGGTCAAGATGTCGGAGTCGGTGCAGCGGCTGGTACAGCGACTGGTGCGATTACTCGCGGTCGTAAAGATACTCTAGGTGATGCAGTCGATGGCGCAGCCGCAGGCGCAGCTATCCATATCTTGAGGAATAGAAAATAGTTTGTTGGAATTACGAATTTGATTTGCAAACTGTCTAGCATAACTAGGTAATTATGGCAAGATAATTCTCCTCGTCAGTGCCACATGACTATTTCCTGGCGAGTAGACACGGTTTACCTCACACACAAACCAAGCCTGTCATCGGTAGGCTTAGAAGTAGAAAAGTCCGCCATAAGGCGGACTTTTTATTTATAGTGCCAGGGATTTGGAAGTGGGCGATCGCTGCTATCAAAGAGCTTGACTGAGTGCAGCCAATTAAGCAAATACTTCCCACAACCCAACTCTGAACAACGCAAACTTAATAGTAACCTTTAGCCCTTCAGCGCCTTTTTAAAGTTGCGACGATAGGACGGATTTGTAATAAACAAAGCAGGCCACAACAGCGATAAACCAAGGCGATTGGGCAAACTTTGAGCAAAATTAGTCCGCTCAAATCCATTCCAGAACTTCCACACGCCATACACATAAGCCGCCAGCAAGCCAAAAATAATTAACTTAGGCATTCCCATCAACTCCGTAAGCAACTGCCAGAATTCGCGTAAAGTATTCTCACACCCTATTGACACTTCATCACCGACACTCAAAAGCTCGGCTTTCTCCTTCACTTGACGATACATTCTCCTATTCCAGTGTAAGATAGCCTCCTAGATCCAAGCCACATACCAGTGAATGAAGAGTTCCATTTGTGGTGGGAAAGTGGGGGGAGTGGGGAAGATGCGTCTTGTGGGAGTTTTTCAAATATCAAGATCCATAGGAGACTAAAGAATAGCAGAACAGATCTCACGGGACTTGACGAGTGCGATCGCCCTCACACAGCTTAAGGAGGATTTATGCGTGCAGTACTGATGGCAGGTGGATCGGGAACGCGGTTGCGTCCGCTAACTTGTGACCTGCCCAAACCGATGGTGCCCATCCTAAATCGACCAATTGCCGAACACATTATAAATCTTCTCAAACGACATCAGATTACAGAAGTTATTGCCACACTGCATTATTTACCTGATGTCTTGCGAGACTACTTTCAAGATGGTAGTGATTTTGGTGTGCAAATGACCTACGCCGTGGAAGAAGACCAGCCTCTAGGAACCGCAGGCTGCGTCAAGAACATTGCCGAACTTCTAGACGAAACCTTTTTAGTAATTAGCGGCGACAGTATAACAGATTTTGACTTAACAGCAGCAATTGAATTTCACAAGCAAAACAAGTCTAAAGCCACTTTGATTTTGACTCGTGTCCCCAACCCAATTGAGTTTGGGGTGGTGATTACCGATGAACAACATCGAATTCGCCGATTTTTAGAAAAGCCCTCTACCAGTGAAATTTTTTCCGATACCGTCAATACTGGTACATATATTCTAGAACCTGAAGTTTTGGAATATCTGCCATCAAACATAGAATGTGACTTTTCTAAAGACTTATTCCCCTTACTTTTAGACAAAGACGAGCCGATGTATGGTTATGTCGCTGAGGGTTATTGGTGTGATGTCGGTCACTTAGATGCCTATCGCGAAGCGCAATATGATGGCTTGGAACATAAGGTAAAACTTGATTTTGCCTACAAAGAGATGTCAACAGACTTGTGGGTGGGTCAAAACACTTATATCGATCCAACGGCTCAAATTGAAGCTCCGGCGGTTATTGGCGATAATTGCCGCATTGGGGCAAGAGTCCAAATTGAAGCCGGAACCGTAATCGGGGATAATGTCACTATTGGGGCTGATGCCAATCTCAAACGTCCCATTGTTTGGAATGGGGCAATTATTGGCGAAGAAGCACATCTGTCAGCTTGTGTGATTTCCCGTGGTACTCGTGTAGACCGTCGCGCTCATGTTTTAGAAGCCGCTGTGGTCGGTTCGCTTTCTACCGTGGGAGAAGAGGCTCAAATTAGTCCGGGCGTCCGCGTTTGGCCTAGCAAAAAAATTGAGTCCGGCGCGATTTTAAATATTAACTTGATTTGGGGTAATACAGCTCAACGAAATTTATTTGGGCAACGTGGGGTACAAGGATTAGCCAATATCGATATTACCCCAGAGTTTGCCGTGAAGTTGGGAGCGGCTTATGGTTCTACCTTGAAACCCGGTTGTAAAGTAACGGTTTCCCGCGATCAGCGCAATATTTCGCGGATGGTGACGCGATCGCTCATCGCTGGTTTAATGTCTGTAGGTGTCGATATTCAAAACCTCGATGCTACCGCTATCCCCATCGCTCGCACAGTTATCCCCACCATGTCGGTAGCTGGTGGTATTCATGTGCGGGTACATCCAGATCGCCCCGATTACATCCTGATTGAGTTTATGGACGCCAAGGGGATTAATATCTCCAAGGCAAAGGAAAAGAAAATTGAGGGGGCTTACTTTAAA
Source organism: uncultured bacterium (assembly GCA_964245695.1). Taxonomy (GTDB): domain Bacteria; phylum Cyanobacteriota; class Cyanobacteriia; order Cyanobacteriales; family Nostocaceae; genus Hassallia. The sequence goes on from CAXTNZ010000047.1 coordinate 26,429, forward strand.
GAAGATATGCGGCGATCGCAAATTCATGAAGTTGGCGATGTCGCATACCCCAGTCAAGTAATTGACCGCTACTGCACAGCTTTTGAAAAGTTATTGAATATTGACACAATTCGCAACAGTCGAGCAAAAGTAGTGATTGACTACGTTTATGCTGTCTCTGGTGCAGTATTGCCGCAAATGTTAGATAACTTTGGCGCTGATGCGGTGGTGTTAAACGCCAGTTTGAATAAAAACGCTATGTCCACATCTGATAGAGAAGGACTGCTAACTCAACTCGGACATGTGGTGGAAGCGTTGAAAGCTAACTTTGGCGTTCAGGTAACAGCAAATGGCGAACAAATGATTTTGGTCGATGAATCGGGGATTCCGATTCGCGGTGAAATGTTGACAGCGCTGATGGTGGATTTAATCTTAACTTCTAACCCTAGAGGGACGGTTGTAGTGCCGGTTCATGCTTCTAGTGCTGTGGAACAAATTGCTCGTCGCCACGATGGTAAAGTGATTCGCACCAAGGCAAATCCTACCGCCTTAATGGAAGCTTGTCAAAAAAACCCAAGTGTGGTTTTGGGAGGCAGCGGCGACACAGGCTTTATTATCCCGCAGTTGCATCCGGGATTTGATGGCATGTTCTGTATTGCCAAGCTGATTGAAATGCTAACAATACAAGAGCGATCGCTTGCTTCTGTCAGGTCAGAATTGCCGCGTGTAATTCACAAAACTTATACAGTTCGCTGTCCTTGGACAGTCAAAGGCGCATTAATGCGGTATTTGGTAGAAACTCATCCAGCACAAAACCTGGAATTAATCGATGGGGTAAAAATTTGTCAACCCTACGATGACAGTTGGGTGTTAGTTTTACCAGATGCCAGCGAACCACTGGTACATTTATACATCAACAGCAACGATCGCGATTGGGTAGATGATTCCTTAAGACAATACCGCGCTCGCGTTCAAGCGTTTGTGGAAAAACAAGAGGAGCAAATTCCAGTAGAGGTGTAATTAGTTGTAGCTAATAGCTAATGGCTAATCGCTATTAGCTACTAACTATATTTTTTTAGGTGATAATTTGGAATTATAGTTAATGATTTTCATTCTATTTTATGCCGACTTAGATTGATAATAATTCTTGGGATAAATTGGATTTTATAGCAAAGTTTTTGACTTTAATTTAATATTGAATAGGAAATTTAAAACAAGCTTTATGCCTAGAATAAGTTATAAAGCTAACACCATATATATATGGATAAATAATTATGGCAGATGACCGCAAACGTAAACACGGGCATGGGCATCACGGACACTGCCACGACCACGGGCAGGCTAATTATGGTCGCGCCTTTGCCATCGGCACTGCCCTGAATATGGGTTTTGTTTTAGTTGAAGCTTTTTATGGTTACTTTGCTCATTCCCTCGCCTTGTTTGCCGATGCGGGTCATAACCTGAGTGATGTGTTAGGACTGCTGCTAGCTTGGGGTGCAAGCGTGCTTGCCCGTCGCAAACCAACGAAACGCTACACTTACGGGCTGCGGCGTTCCTCAATTTTGGCTGCGCTCTTAAATGCGATTATCCTCCTGCTAGCTATGGGGAGTATAGCTTGGGAAGCCATCCGACGTTTCAGCGAACCGAGTCCGATAGCTGGGGGTATGGTAATTGGCGTTGCAGTCATCGGTATTGCAATCAATGGGGGAACAGCTCTCCTTTTTATGTCTGGTCGAAAGGGAGACTTGAACATTCGCGGAGCATTCTTGCATATGGTTGCTGATGCTTTTGTGTCACTCGGCGTTGTCCTAGCTGGTATCGCTATCCTGGCAACAGGATGGCTTTGGTTCGACCCAGTAGTCAGCTTGATTATCGTTGCCGTCGTTGTTGTCGGTACTTGGGAACTGCTGCGAGACTCTGTAAACTTGGCTCTCGATGGAGTACCAGAGAACATCGAACTGCTAGCCGTCCGAACCTACCTAGAAGAACTACCCGGTGTAGTTGAAGCTCACGACTTGCATATTTGGGCAATGAGTACCAGCGAAACGGCACTCACTGCTCACCTGGTAATGCTTGCAGGAAGTCCTGGTGATGGTTTTTTATCCAGAATTGCTATGGAGTTGCAGGAAAAATTCGGCATTGAACATACTACGATTCAAATAGAAATGGGAAATTTTCTGCGAGCCTGTGACCAAAAATCTTGTTGTAGCTAAGATGTAAGCGATTAACTAGTGGCAGTTGGTAGCTAGAGAGAGACTTGCACGTCCATTCCTAGAGAAATACTCTCAACTTCTGCCAAAATTTTATCGGTGATAGTTTCTAATAGCTTTAATCGATTAGTGGGAAGCTCAATAATTGCTATTGTTCGTCCAGTCAAGTTTTGCTGGTATTTCAAATTCTTGTCTGATGTGATAAAAACATCATATACATCATCAATGCTTGCCATCAATTCGCCATTCTTAACACCAGCCCATAGAAAGCTCTTGAACGGTCGTTACTTCGTAAGCAGACAAATAGCCCTTTAAAGCTCTTGGCAAATTCTCATCCAGAATGATTTTCATCTTGAACGTGTTCACGAGCAAGTTTCAATAAATTTACCGCATCTGCACGATCAACAGATGGGAAATTGTCCAAAAACTCTTCTAGAGAAAAGTCATCGTCTAAATACTCGAAAAGCGATTGAACTGGGACTCTGGTGTTGTGGAATACCAATGTACCGCCCATGACTTCTGGATCGGAACTTACTGGACTTTGAATTAAAGTAATCATAATCTTCGTTTTCGCTGTTTTTTCATCCAGTATATCTTCGTCAACAGTTACATTTATTTGTCATGAAGTGGTGATATAAGAAGTTTAACAAAAGCGATCGCCTTTCTTCGGCTTGAAGAAAAGAGGAAATTTTGACGCATAATTGTAACATTAAATCCCGCCTTTGTAGAGACGTTCCGCTTCACATGCATCTCTACCAAGAATTAGGAATTTTCTATTAATATTCACCAACGCCGTATTAGTGATGCAAAGCATCGCCACTTACCTTTTCTCTACTCAGGGTTTCGTGGCTCATCACGGCTTGCCTAACTAGTTCAGCCCGTCTCTTCGCTTCCTCGGCTTTCTGTAAAAAGAGTGCCTCGGTCTCACTATCGTTGGTTTCGCGCAGATGCCCAGCCATATGCCTCATTAATAATTCACTTTCTTCAATTGCGCGTAAAGTATTCCAAAGTGCATCTTCAATGCCCTTGGTGACTTCCACGAGCAGAGAATCCAGCGAATATGCGTGCCCCGTATGGCAGCGGAAGCGGATAAGGTTTCCTTCTTTCAATCTCAGAAGTGTACCGTGACATTCGGGACAGGTATAAACAGAGGGTTTACCTAGCTTCATAATGCCTTGCTCAAAGGCGTTGTCTTCCCGTGCGACCCCTACTTCAATTTCCATGTTATCGTCCGGCGGATTTACCGCTTCCTCCTCGACAGTTTCATTTGTCAGACGAACCAATAAAGACCCCATCTCTGTCACCGAGACGCAGTGATCTACCGTAACCGCTTTCATTGCGGCTTTGGGCATTGAGGGGTAAAGCGCCTCAAACGGGTCTTGGACAATTGCTATACCTCCTCGCTCCTTCACCGCATACAGCCCAGCCGCTCCGTCATCAAGCGAGCCGGTCAGAACCACCCCTATTACCTGGGGACCGTAAGCAAGAGCTGCGGAGCGGAACAAGACATCGACTGAGGGACGAAAGCGGTTTTCTTTTGGACCGCGAGTTACCCGGATATAACCCGGTTCGACAACAAGGTGGCGATCTGGGGGAGCGACATAAATATGACCAGGCTTGATTGCCTCAAAGTCGATAGCGTGTGCTACCGGCCGCAGGCATACGCGATCAAGTATTTCGGGCAATATACTCGGAGACTCCGGTGAAACATGCCAGACGATGAAGAGCGTGCCGGGGAAGTTGTCAGGCAATTGAGCAAGAAGCTTTCTCATCACTTCCAAACCACCTGCGGAAGCTCCAATGACAATGATGTCACGTTTTAACACTCTACTCTCCTTTATTGTCTGGTATGTTTGTCTGCCCAACTATCTTCTTTGTCTGATAGAACCATCCATATAATGCACACAAAAAAAGGTAGAAAGTAAAATTGACATTCTACTTAATCAAAAAATATCTATCATTTTTGATGAGATGCCAATCGAAGGTTCGCGCTTGGCACGACGGCAGTTGCATCACGCTTAACCACGGTAGGTGCATATGTGAAAACACTTTCACAGCGCTGCCTTTAGAGGACAGAGGTTTACGATCTTGCTTCAGCATAGCTACCTTATCGAGAGTTAGATTCAGTCTAAAGTCTGAAACTCAGAAAGAAAAAATCTTTTTAATTTTCAATCCCTAATCTTTATTTTTCAAATGGCAAAGATGGCGATGGATTTTTAGGAAATATCGCTTCTTCGGTTTCAAAATCAAAAAAGTGTATTTTATCGGTTGCGAGCGATAACCACAATTGTTCGCCAATACGTACAGTGCGATCGCTTGCGACTCGCACTTGCAGGTAATTGCTTGTATAAGTAGTTTGATTCGGTTCGACAAGTTTGACAGCAAGATAAGTGTCGTTACCCAAGTTTTCCACCAAGTCTACTTCGACTTGCAGATTTTTGGTTGCAGGTAAACTTATACTTAAGTGTTCCGGGCGAATACCTAAAATTAAAGTTTGCCCATCATATTTTTGTAATGCAGTTGCCCAAGCTTCAGGTAGGGTGAGACGAAACTGAGAATGACTAATCACCTGCGGAGCCTGAAATTTTACAGGTACAAAATTCATCGGCGGCGAACCGATGAATTCTGCAACAAAACGATTTGCCGGACGGTTGTATAATTCCAAGGGAGCGGCAACTTGCTGAATTTGCCCTTGATTCATAATCGCAATGCGATCGCCCATTGTCATCGCTTCGGTTTGGTCGTGGGTAACATAAATTGTTGTTGTACCCAAATGGCGTTGTAACTTGACAATTTGAGCGCGAGTTTCTGCCCGCAGTTTCGCATCTAAATTAGAAAGCGGTTCATCCATTAAGAATACTTGCGGATTGCGAGCGATCGCTCGTCCTAATGCTACCCGTTGTCTTTGTCCACCAGATAACTGTTTGGGTAAGCGATTTAACAATCCTTCCATTTGTAATAAATTGGCGACATAACGCACCTGTTCGTTCACTGCCCTTTCTTTATCAGAAATATAC
>CAXTNZ010000048.1:0-3851 GCA_964245695.1 uncultured bacterium
CATCCTCCTCATCCACTTGCAAAAATAAACCCGACTAAATTTGTCGGGATTGTTTGACTGGTGTTTTGGCTCGTGGTAGCATCAAACGAAAGTTGACGGAGACACAGGGAAGTTGTTTTATGCAAAAGGCGATCGCACACTCAAACCAAACCACCACAGCCACCTTTGAAGCCTTAAAGTGCAAAGAATGTGGCGCAGAATATGAACTTAAAGCCAGCCATGTTTGTGAGTTGTGCTTTGGTCCTTTGGAAGTCAAGTATGATTACAACGCCTTGCGTCAGACTGTCACCCGTGAAACTATTCAGGCTGGACCCAATTCTATTTGGCGCTACCGTCCGTTTCTGCCTGTCGCTACAGATAATGTTATAGATGTGGGAACTGGTATGACTCCTTTGGTGCGTTCCCACCGCTTGGCGCGTCGCCTGGGTTTAAACAAACTATATATTAAAAATGATGCCGTCAATATGCCCACCCTCAGCTTCAAGGATCGGGTGGTGTCAGTTGCTCTTTCTCGTGCGCGAGAGTTGGGTTTCACAACAGTTTCTTGTGCTAGCACCGGCAACTTAGCAAATTCTACCGCAGCGATCGCCGCTCACGCCGGTTTAGATTGTTGCGTATTCATCCCCGCCGATTTAGAAGCTGGTAAAATCCTCGGTAGTTTGATCTACAGTCCTACCCTCATGGCTGTTAAAGGCAACTACGATCAAGTTAATCGCCTTTGTTGTGAAGTTGCCAATACACAAGGTTGGGGTTTTGTCAATATAAATTTGCGTCCTTACTACTCGGAAGGTTCCAAGACGCTAGCTTATGAAGTTGCTGAACAACTAGGTTGGGAACTACCCGACCATATAGTAGCTCCCCTCGCCTCAGGTTCATTATTTACAAAAATTTACAAAGGTTTCAACGAATTTGTAGAAGTCGGTTTGGTGTCAGGCAAAAATGTCCGCTTTAGTGGTGCACAAGCGGATGGATGTTCACCTATCGCCGAAGCCTTTAGAGAAGGACGCGACTTTATCAAGCCAGTGAAACCGAATACAATAGCTAAATCGATTGCGATCGGCAACCCAGCAGATGGCATTTACGCAGTGGAGATAGCCAAGAAAACAAATGGTAACATTGAGTCAGTCAATGATGCAGAAATCATTGAAGGCATGAAGCTGTTGGCGGAAACCGAAGGCATCTTCACCGAAACCGCTGGTGGTACAACCGTTGCCGTACTGAAAAAATTGGTAGAAGCTGGCAAGATAGATCCAGATGAAACTACCGTGGTTTACATTACCGGTAATGGTTTGAAAACCCAAGAAGCAATACAAGGTTACGTTGGCGAACCCTTGACAATTGATGCCAAACTCGATAGTTTTGAACGCGCACTAGAGCGTTCTCGTACACTCGACCGCCTAGAATGGCAACAAGTCCTCGTCTAATTTTAGATTGTAGATTTGGGATTTTGGCTTGAATCTAAAATCTAAAATCTAAAATCTAAAATCTAAAATCCCCACTCTTTAAGTTTATGGCAGTAAAAGTTTTAGTTCCTACTCCTCTTCAGAAATTCACTAACAACCAAGCTATTCTAGAATGCAGCGGCAGCAACATTGCTCAACTGTTCGACGCTTTAGAGCAAAGCTGTCCTGGTATCAAGTCGCGGTTGTGCGATGAAGCTGGACAACCACGGCGATTTTTGAATTTGTACGTCAATAGCGAAGACATCCGGTTTTTGGAAGGGACAGATACACCCCTCAAAGATGGGGATGAAGTAAGTATCGTTCCCGCTGTAGCTGGTGGTTGAAACTAAAGAAGTCAGAATTCAAAAGTCAGAATTCAGAAGTCAGAATTTGGTAGTCTAGAGGGAAAACTACATTCTGACTTTTAGCTTTTGTGCTGACTGCTGACTTGTGGCTACGTGGAAAGTATGGTATGCCAAAATAAAAATACCTGATACCTCAAGGTGAGCTATCCGATCGCTCTATTAGCTAGATAAAGGATTGACCTGAGCAATGGCAGAAGAAACCAATCATAATCAAGCGGGAGAGGTGGCTCCCAGCACTGTTGAACAACAGGCTCCCGATGTTGCTGAAGAACATGCTCCCAGCACCGACTCCCCGGAAGCAACAGATCTCCCCACAGCTAATGCACCAGATCCCGAAGCCGCGAATCCTGAAGTAAACCCAAATGCGGCTAAAACTAAAACTGCACCACCCAAGCGCGAAAAGCCTGCGTCGGCTAAAGCAGCAGATGGAGAGAAACCCGCAACAGCAGCAGATGGAGAGAAACCCGCAGCAGCTAAAGCCGCAAAAAAAGAGAAACCTCCAGCCCTTGAAGATAAGCCATTTGTGGAGTTCGTGGAGCAATACTATTTGCCAGCCTTACAAAAAGCGATCGCTCAACAAGGTGTGCAAGATGTACAATTGAGTTTTGCCAAACAGAAGCTTTCTATTGTTGGCTTTGATACATCCGAAGAATGCTGGCAAGTCATGGGCAAATTGCAAAACGGTCTGCGCCAGTTTAACTTATATTTCCTAGATGAAGATATTCAAGGTAAAAAAGGATTTTCTTGCAACGAAGGCAAAAAACCTAGCACTCTTGAGTCATTCTTAATCGATGAGCGGAAAATGACACTTGACTTGATGGTGTATGGTATGGTGCAGCGTTTGAATGGTCAAAAGTGGCTAGGTAGGAATTAGTTAAGCGTTAGTTGTTGGTTGTTGGTTGTTCGTTGAAAAAACCATATCAATTATCAACTAACCACTATCTACGTAAAGACGCGAGGAACATCGCGTCTCTACTAACAAAATTCTTAAATCTCGTGAAAGTGATAAGTGACGGCTCCGCTAACGGGGTCGTTATCTATTTTGACATAACCTGATTTCAGCATTTCCTTGAGTACAGCTTCCACTTCTGTAAAGCTGGCTCCAGTTGCTTTTACACCTTGCGTTACAGTTAGCGCACCACCGCGACTTTCTGCGGCTTCCAACAGTTTAACCATCAGTTGATTGCCACTGGGTTGATAAACTTGGGAAGCAACAGCAGTTTGAGTCAACGGTACACCCAAGGGAGACAAACCTGCTTTTAACCTGAGTTTCTGATCGTGTTCTTCAACCATATTAGAGATGAGGAACAAATCAACAAACTGTCCAACACCAAGTAACCCGCCAGTACACAGCCAAAACAAACCCGTCCCTATCTTGCCATTATATATACGGTGCAGTCCTCCTAAACCGACAAACCAGGCTGCATTCAAAATATAAGAAATAAAAATACGGTCTTTTTTATTGTTGCTTTCGACGTTCATCTTGGTTTTAATCCCTTGGATTCGCTCTAGTTCTATTTACGTTGGGCGCGTGCTACTATACTTCCTCCAATCGATTCACCTGAAGAGGTGATTTTGGCGCTTGGTAGATGATCCAAGGAATAATTACCGATTAGCGATCGCCAATTCCGAAAAAATATATATCTTGATTGTATTGAAACCAATATGGTCTGGTACAGCGTTGGAATGGTCACGCATTGGCTAGGTAGAAATTAGTTGAGTTCGTAGAAGTAGTAGGTGACGGCTCCGCTAACGGGGTCGTTATCTATTCTGGCATATCCTGATTTCAGTATCTCCGTCAGAACAGCTTCCACTTCAGTAAAGCTGGCTCCAGTTGACTTAACACCTTGAGTTACCGTAAGTGCGCCACCTTTGCCTTCTGCTGCTTTCACTAGCTGCATCATCAGCTTGTTATAAGTTGGCTGGTTATAAGTTGGGCGGTGAAGTTGGAATGCGATCGCTGCAAACATACTACCAGTCAAGAGCCACAACAAACCCGTCCCTATCTTGCCATTATATAAATGGTGCAGTCCTCCCAAGCTGA
>CAXTNZ010000048.1:3951-8935 GCA_964245695.1 uncultured bacterium
AACAAACCCGTCCCTATCTTGCCATTATATAAATGGTGCAGTCCTCCCAAGCTGACAAACAAGGCTGTAGACAAGATATAGGCGACAAAAATACGGTCTTTATTATTGTTGCTTTCCACATTCATCTTGCTTTCAACCTCTTAGATTCGCTCTTATTTTCAAAAGACAAATTCCCCATTCTGTTTTGTTTGAGGTCAGCATGGGCAGCTTGAGTTCTCAGAAGTCGTATACCACCCCAGTAATGAGATAGTTGTTAATTCTGAGATAACCAACTTATGAAAATTTATCAGCTTTTAGTCTTAAAAATTACATTTTATAGAATCTTTATCTAGTATTTATACATAAATACTGCCGTGTGCTGACGATCCATCTAATAATTACCGATTAGCGATCGCTGATTCCGAAAAAATAGATTTTTTTGTTGCAAGTCTTAATCTTTGCCTAATACTAAGTTGCGCCTCAAAAACCTCACCCCGCCCTCCGGGCACCCCTCTCCTTGGCAAGGAGAGGGGCGGGGGTGAGGTAATACGTATGAACGCCACTCGGTATAACCAATTGTTTTGGGAAGCAGGGGAAGATGGGGACTGTTGACAAATGACAACGAATAAAATTCAAGTTTGTTGCAACTCTTAACGTAGAAAGTACCTTTCACTACCCCCTACCTTGGTAGACTGATGTTTATAGAAATAGATTATTGCCGTCTGTTGCGCCTTGTGAGAGGATTACCCAAAGCTTTCTCAGTCGCTCAAAAGAAAAAGACACTTCACACAATCAAGACATGGTAGACTCCCTAAAAAAACCAGGCTTTGAAGAAATGCGTCCAGGGATTAAAACCCCGGCGAAAGAAACCCTGCTGACACCCCGGTTTTATACCACTGACTTTGATGAAATGGCGCGGATGGACATCTCCGTCAACGAAGACGAGTTGAGAGCCATTCTCGACGAGTTTCGTACTGACTACAACCGCCATCACTTTGTTCGGGATGCGGAGTTTGAACAATCCTGGGATCATATTGACGGGGACACTCGCCGCTTGTTCGTTGAATTTCTCGAACGTTCCTGTACGGCGGAGTTTTCGGGCTTTTTGCTATACAAAGAACTCGGACGCCGCTTGAAAGATAAAAGCCCTGTTTTAGCAGAGTGTTTCAACCTGATGTCACGGGATGAAGCGCGTCATGCTGGCTTTTTGAACAAAGCGCTGTCAGACTTTAACATGTCGCTGGATTTGGGATTTTTAACCAAAAGCCGCAATTATACCTTCTTTAAGCCGAAATTTATCTTCTACGCGACTTATCTTTCAGAAAAGATTGGTTATTGGCGCTATATCACGATTTTCCGCCACTTAGACGCACATCCAGAAGATAGAGTTTATCCGATTTTCCGCTGGTTTGAAAACTGGTGTCAGGATGAAAACCGCCACAGCGATTTCTTCGATGCGATTATGCGATCGCAGCCGCAAATATTGAATGATTGGAAAGCGCGGCTATGGTGTCGCTTCTTTCTGTTATCAGTGTTTGGCACAATGTATCTCAATGACATCCAACGTAAAGACTTTTATGCCTCGATTGGTTTGGATGCGCGAGAATACGACATTCAAGTGATTGAGAAGACGAACGAAAACGCGGGACGAGTGTTCCCGATAATGCTGGATGTAGAGAAACCGGAGTTTTATCAGCGGTTGGATGTTTGTCTCAAGAATAACGAGAAATTGAGTGCGATCGCTAACTCAAACACTCCCAAATTCTTACAATTCTTCCAGAAGCTACCGCTATACGTCTCTAATGGCTGGCAATTTGTGCGCCTGTACTTGATGAAACCAATTGATACAGCTGCTACTCATGGCGCAGTCCGCTAGGTTATAACAGATTTGCGAAAGCTTTAGTGGTTCTGTATTCAACAGAACCATTTTTTTATGGCAAAATTTTCAATCCTAGTAAGCGCTTTAGTGCTTTCATAAGCGCTGAAGCGCTTACTACGACAACCAATTTTGTGCAGATGCAGGCGATCGCACTATGATCGCACATTTCCCAGCCCCAAGTACCAGCCCCTAGATGTACTCTTTCTGGTCATTGCTTACTGCGGAATATCAGTGGCATACTACCATTAATCAATCAGCGACAACCAATCTTGTGCAGATGCAGGCGATCGCAAATGCACAACTTGCAGATGTGCATACTCAGGTTTTTTCAATAGCAACGCATATTGCCGACGATTTTTATGATAAGTTTGAAGCGCCCACAAAACAACAGAATCACGGCTGAAGGTGGTTTTCCAAGTTTCACGGTTGCCATTGCAGACTTCTTGTTGCTTCACCACGCGCTGCAACGTCCGCCGCACTATGCGACTCATAATTACTGGCAAAGAATAGTCTAACCAAACAATTGTATCAGCTTTTCCCCAAACGATATCCCGAACTATGCTGTAATTACCATCAACAACCCAAGTATTACCCGAAAGTGCTTGAGAAACTTTCTTTTGGAAAACATCATTCGGCACTTCCACCCAATTAGGTTCCCAGTGCAGATAGTCTAATTCTACATGGGGAATGGCAAGACGCTGGGAAATCTGCCGCGCCAAAGTCGTCTTACCTGAACCACTCGTCCCAACTACAGAAATGCGTTGCGGAGATTCGAGAAAATTCATGTTTCATGCGTTGTATAAATTTGCCGAATTTCCTCTAGAGAATTCATTGTCCGCAACCCTTCGCGAATCGTCTTTAATACATCTAAATCGGTTATTTGAGAGATTTCTGGCATTAACTGTAACCCTTCAGCGCCAAATTTCAGTTCCAAACCTAATTCAATTCCAGAGAGTAACTCTTCTCGGCGTCCTTCGTTTAATATCTGTTGATACCAAGGTGATTCTCGTAACACAGCCATATCCCACCTCATAATTTGCTGTACTAAAGGACTAGACAATACAAAGCTAGCAAAAAAGGCTAACAGCGGTTCTAATTCATTTAACTGTTCATCAGCACGTAAAGCTTGTACAGCTTGCTGCACTACCGCTACTTCATCCCCACCTTTCAACACAGGTACAAAAGGAAGCAAAGACGGTAAAGGTTGTTGAAAAACAATCTGTGCGTCAACTTCCCACAAATTAATCACCCGATAATCTTGACGAGCGTGTAAACTCAAAACTTCGGATTCATAGCCACTGACAATTTCAGTTGTCTCTGATGGTGGCAAAATGTTAATTAGCACTGGGTAAACTGGCAAATTATATCGTTCCTCTGCCAATGCTGCATAAGCACGCATTCGCCGAGGTAAGCGGTTGTTGTAGCGCAATTGCAACTCATTCAACACCAAAAAATCTTTAATTTGAGGATGGTAAGCTTTAACTACAACATCGCTTTCCCGACTAATCCACTGAAATTCCGAAGCAAGAATTTCTCTAGCCAAGACATCGGGGGATTGCGTTACCCATTTTACCCAAGCATCTGGCGCTAAACTAATTAAACGCTTCCCACCGATATCTGCTGCTTTCGCCATCTTTGCTTTGCGTGAGGCTCAGTTTAAGTTGTATACTCGGCGTTAATTTTCACATAGTCGTAACTCAAATCACAACCCCAAGCTTTACCCGAACCATGACCATTGCCAACACTAACTGAGATAATTACAGGATTATCTAGACTTTGAGCTTTGATAGTGCTTCTATCGCCTGACAAATCATTGCTCATATTCGTAGCCATCATATCCTTGGGTTTAGAAGCATTCGCTGCTGCTTGTTTTAAATAAGCACTCGCAGCTTTACGATCAAAAGATAAAGGTTGACCATTCTCCATCATCAAGAAATCCCCTAATTTTATTTGTAGGTTTTCTTGCTCAAAGAGAACACCTGCACGTCCAGCAGCAGCAGCGATGCGTCCCCAGTTCGGGTCATGTCCAAATATGGCAGACTTAACTAAAGATGATCCAGCGATGGTTTTAGCAATTTGACAAGCTGCTTGTTCATCGGTTGCGCCATTAACTTGCACTTCAATTAGACAAGTTGCACCTTCGCCATCACGAGCGATCGCTTTCGCTAAATGCTGGCATACTTCTGTTAACATCGCTTCTAATTTTTCCGCTTCTGCACCCATTTCCGTAATTGCTGGGGTGCGAGATTGACCGTTGGCAAGCGCAATCAAGCTATCATTGGTGCTAGTATCACCATCAACGGTGATGGCATTAAAACTTCTATCAGCTGCGCGACTTAACATTTGTTGCCATAGAGTAGGTGCAACGGCTGCATCACAAGTAACAAATGCTAACATGGTTGCCATGTTCGGATGAATCATCCCCGAACCCTTAGCAATGCCACCAATTCGCACCGGGCGATCGCCTATACTTGTTTCTAATGCAATGGATTTTGTTACCAAGTCTGTGGTGATAATCGCTCCTGCGGCTGCATCTGAGCCTGTTTCTGATAATGCTGCTACAAGCTTAGGAATCCCACTCCGCAAAGCTTCCATCTTAATTCTTTGACCGATTACGCCTGTAGAAGCCAGCATTATCGATTCCGAAGGGATATTTAACGCTTGCCCTAGTAGCATCGCAGATTCTAGGGCATCTAGCCAGCCTTCGTTACCCGTTGCTGCATTTGCTTGTCCCGCGTTGCAAAGAATAGCACGAGCGCTATGCTTTCCCTGTAAGCGTTGACGACAATAATCCACGCACGCGGCTTTTACTTGGCTGGTGGTGAATACACCAGCTGCTATTGCCTCTACATCTGACACTATCAAAGCCAAATCCGGCAATCCCGAAGGTTTCAAACCTGCGGTAATTCCTGCCGCTTGATAACCTCTGGGTGCTGTCACACCACCAGTAATTTCCTGCCAGTCATTCATTATTCTAACCCCACAACTATTACTCTTTGCTTGAGGGGCGATTATATCAAGTCTTCGTCACCCGGAGGGTGGTAATTTGTTAGTTATTAATAACTTGCCAATGTCAAACCCTTGCAGACTAGCCAACGACAAAAATAAAAAAGGAGAGCTACTTGG
>CAXTNZ010000048.1:9035-20904 GCA_964245695.1 uncultured bacterium
GGCTCTCCAGATCATCAGGGTGCATTTAGCTATCACATAGTACCATATTTAGGGTGAGGTGCAATACCCCATGATTCGGGGGTTTTCCCACGAGAAGCGCTATATAGCTGTTAAGTTATTGGCGTCGTCAGTGACTTTAGGGACGTAATTCTGGGCGCAATGCACCGCAGTAATAAAGTGTCAAAAAATGAAAAAGGAGAGCCACTTGGGTAGCTCTCCAGATCATCAGGGTGCATCTACTTATCACAGTATAGCATCAATGGGGTGAGGTGTTCCACCCCTTTATTATGTATTTTTTATCAAGATATTGTGAAGAAGTATCCGGGAAAATACAGTGAAAAGGGGGAAGGGGTGTAAGAGGTGTAGAATGTGAGCGTTTTCGTTACCCAGTCACCAGTCAAGAGTCTCCTTCACTAGCCATTCAACTTTTTATCCACCAATTCGTTAGTCAGTTTCGGATCGGCGCGTCCACCAGTTTGTTTGAGAACTTGTCCGACAAAAAAGCCTTTGAGGTTAGTTTTACCGCTTTTGTATTTTTCTAGTTCTTTGGGATTGGCGGCGATGATTTGGTCGATAATCGGTTCGAGTACGCTAGCGTCAGAGATTTTCTCTTCACCTTTGAATATTTCATCGGGAGAATTACCAGCTAGCAACTCTGGGAACTTTTCTTTCGCTTTGTTACTGCCGATGGTACCCTTTTCAATTAGGGTGATAACTTTTGCTAAGTTGGTAGGAGTAAGGGAAATTTCGGTAATGCTGACTTTTTGCTTGTTGAGGTAAGCGGCGATATCGCCCATAATCCAGTTAGCAGCTTGTTTGGGATTTGCACCAAGTGCGATCGCCTCTTCAAAATACGCAGCAACAGTGGTTTCCTCTGTCAACACCCGCGCATCGTAAGGCGAAAGTCCCAAATCAGATTCATAACGATGGCGTTTTTCTGCTGGTAACTCTGGCAGTGTACTACGCCAAGATGCTAATTGTTCGTTTGTTACCTCAATCGGTGCTAAATCTGGTTCTGGGAAATAACGATAATCGCTGGAACCTTCTTTAACGCGCATACTAATAGTGCGTTGAGAAGTTTCTTCCCAAAGACGAGTTTCTTGTATAATGCGATCGCCTGCTTCTACTGCGGCTATTTGGCGTTCAATTTCATATTCAATCGCTCTTTGGATGGCGTTGAAAGAGTTCATATTCTTAATTTCCACTTTCGTGCCAAACTCTTTTTGTCCAATCGGACGCACAGAGATGTTGACATCGCAGCGGAGAGAACCTTCTTGCATGTTACCGTCACTTACACCGATATAGCGAACAATGCGGCGTAATTCTTGAGCATATTCAGCCGCTTCTTGTCCGGAACGCAAATCTGGTTCCGAGACAATTTCTATCAACGGTATACCGGCTCGATTGTAGTCAACCAGAGAATAAGTAGAACCAGAAAGGCGATCGCTTCCCGCATGTACCAATTTTCCCGCATCTTCTTCCATGTGCAGACGAGTAATACCGATTTTTTTCCGTATCGGATTACCATCAGCATCAACTAACTCAATTTCTAACCAGCCATGTTCAGCGATCGGCAAGTCGTATTGAGAAATTTGGTAATTTTTCGGTAAATCCGGATAAAAATACTGTTTGCGGTCAAACTTGCTATATTTAGCGATTTGGCAATTCAGTGCTAGACCCGCTTTCACCGCATATTCTAGTACTTTTTCGTTGAGTACAGGTAATACCCCAGGTAGACCCATACAAACCGGGTCAATGTTAGTATTGGGGTCAGCACCAAAAGCCGTAGAACTATTAGAGAAAATTTTGGTGTTAGTACTCAGCTGACAATGGGTTTCTAAACCAATAATCGCTTCGTACTCAGTTTTTACAAGAGCAACTGAAGTCATAAAATCACTTGCTTGGGCATAATCCTTCTTTAAGGTACTATTTTAGCCTTGTCGTGACTTGCGCTGACTGTTTAAACCGTGCTGAATGAGGCGAGATTGCCGCTCACTGAGATAATAATGCCATAATAACCGCGTGGCTACTGCTCTCCAAGGTCGCCAAATTTCAGCGCTCGCTTCAATTTCTGCTGGTGAGGGTCGATGTTCTAATCGCTTAACTCTCTGTATAGCTAATATTAACCCTAAGTCTCCTTTCGGGTAACTATCAGGTCGTCTCAGCGCCATCATTAAATATATATCAACTGTCCAATCGCCGATACCTTTGAGTTTTTTTAGCACAGTGCGTACTTCCTCATCATCCATCGTGCTGAGGGTAGACAAATCAAGCTGTCCGGCAATGATAGATTGTGCTAATGTACGTCCATAAAGAGCTTTTTGCCGACTGAATCCAATTCGCTTAATTTCCGCATCATCAAGTTGCAGAAATAACTCTGGGGTAATTGGAGATATCGCTGCTTGCAAACGAGTATAAACTGCTTTCGCTGACGCGAGAGAAACTTGTTGTTCTAAAATAATTTGGATAAGCGTAGCAAAGCCTGGTTCACGTACCCAAAACGGTGGTGTACCAAAAGTGTGGAAAATTTCCGCCAAGTCTGGATCTCGTGATGCTAGAAAGTTCAAACCGTAAGCAAAAGTTTCTTCAGTCAACGTTGCTGATAATACCATCAGTTTTGATGTGGCTTATCAATACTACTATATAGTAATCTTCCGCTTTTTTTATGAACCTAGGAAAAGCAACATTTCTGCGAGTAATTTCGCTATAGATAATGGCACTATAAAGAGAAGCCAAAGGTTGCATTTTATCAAAAATTGAAATCAATTGTTCCATCGGCAGATAGATTGTCCACGGTTCTAAGTAAACATTGCATAAACAAACATGCATATCTGCAACATCGGGAAGTTCCTTTTCAATATTTTGCAAAAAGTTAACTATATCCAAAAAGGGATGAGATATCGCTGCATCAGACCAGTCAAAATAGATATGCTTTCCATCAGTCACAACTACATTTTGCGAGTGCAAATCACCGTGTATTAGCGTTGGTGGTATACCACAGACAGCTAACTCACGGCACATTTGCTTGAGTTGAGGAGTCTAGGACTTACGCATTGACAAAAAACTTTATCCATGCGTACTAGGCGGCACAAGTAATGCATCTACTCTGTTAATGGTTGCTTGTATGAGAAAACTACCAAACAAACGAAACCGGGGTGTCATTCTCACTCCCCAAGGCTGGAGTAAGCTCCAAGATGCGATGAGAGATTTAGAGAATAATCCACAAAATAACTTGACTTTGGAAGAACTTGCCGATCGCACTGGTTTATCCCTACACACTGTCTCTAGAATCCAGGGACGATCCGAGCAAATTTGATGCTCGATTGAAGAGGGACTCAGCATCAGTATCAGATTTTCGTAACTCGTCTAATTCGTTACGTATCTCTTTAATCAAACGTTCCCAATCTTCAGATTTCTCTATTGATTTCATTATGTCCAATGCTTGACGAAACCAATCCTTAGCATACTCATAACTATACTCATAGTTTTCTTTATAAAGATAGCAATAAGCCAACTTTTTCATATTCTCTGCGACATCTAAGTGCTTACCCCAGATTGTTTTTCTAATATCTAAAGCCTCTTTATACTTCTCTATAGCTTTATCATCTTCATATAGTTCTTCATAAGTTTGAGCCAACTGATCTAAAGTTTTAGCTAGTTTGATATTCTTTTCTCCATAAAACTTTTTTTTTATCTCTAGAGCCTTAAGGTATAGTTCCTCGGCTTTTTTGTAGTTTTCTTTTGCTTTTTCATGGTCTTTGTTTTCCGGGTTTGAATTGTAAAATATCCCCAAGTCAAAGTAATTTGTGGCTGAGTTGTGATAGCTTTCAGCTAAAATCGGATGCTCTTTTTGCTGTCCTTCGCGGATTTCTAGTGCTTTTTTATAAAATTCTTCTGCTTTCTTCCATTGTTTTTGTAAACGGTGGAACATTGCTAGGTGATCTAAGTTGCGTGGTATATCATCTTGATATTCTGCATTAGGCTTCTCTTCAGCAAACAGTTTTTCAGCTTCCTTAAGGAGAGGTTCAACTTTGTTAAGGGAAAGTATGGCTTCGTTTTTGTTAGAGAATTTGTCCCGGAGATAGAGACAGAGATAGAGATAACCCAAATAATCTTTACTTCTTGCAAAATTAAGCTCGGTTTCTCTATACTGCGAACTATCAAGATTTTCCTCAAGCCATCGTTTACCCCCATTCGATGCTTTTGTATAAAGTGGTTCAGCGTCTTTATAGTTATCAGACAATAAATAGATATGGGCTATAGCATTCTGAATTTTGAAAATATAGGGGTGTTGCTTGCCTAGCTTCTTTTTAATAATTTCAAGACAATCTTTATACCGGTTTCTTGCTTCTGTATAGTGTCCATTACCTTCATAATATCTGCCTAGACAAGTAAACAGATCAACCAAATCTTTATCTTCCAAATTTGGTTGCATATCCGTTATAACTCTTATGATATGAGGAATGAAATCTTTAAATTCTTCTAGATCATTTTGTGTTGGATTAGGCAATATTTTTTTTCTCGCTTCTTCCGCTATCACTTGGCAAAATAATTGCTCCATTTTTTTTATTAATACGTTTACATCTTGCTTTAACTCTGGAAATTCATTCTCAATAAAGTCTAAAATATCCCGATCTTTATTCAACTCTTTCAGCTTGTATCGAAGAAAATATTGCACAATTGAGTGAAATTGATGGGTATTGCCTGGAATCTTTTTAATCATATATCTCTTGACTAGAATAGGCAGCACTTTTCTCATTTCTTTTGAACTGAGGTTTCCCCACTCAGAGCCATCGAATTTATCTGCTAGAGCTTCTTCTAAAGCCACAGGAATCGGAGCAAAACTAGCCAAGCTTAATAAGCATGAAAAAACTTTTGTTTCGGTATTTAAATGCTGCCAATCCAATTCAAAAATATAATTTATCTTTTCGTCTTCACAGATTATATTTCTGTCGTTTATTTCTTGGTAAATTTTATTAAGATCGTAAGTCGGCATTAAGCTATTTGCCACATATTCCAGTACTAATGGCAAATGCTCTACGCGATCGCAAATCTGCTTGGCTATTTGCTCATTGTTGTTCACCTCATCTTTTTGATGGAGACTTAGGAACTTGATGGATGCTATTTCTTTTAAGACTTCTATGAGTATGCTTTTAATACCTGTCCATTGACCATCTAAAGTTATCACCAAAACCTTAAAGAATTTTTCGTTGTCAGGTAGATAAGCTTTTAACGACTTGTAATCTTCCTCTGTAAAATGATCCAGTATAATAAGAACGCGATCTTCAGATGATTCATCATTCCAACGCTCGTAGTAAAAATTAAGCTTTTTATTTATTTCATCATCTGGTGCAGATATATCTTCTTTTAATATTTGTTTTAATATCTTTTGATAGCCTTGCTCTAAATCACTCAAAATATTTTTCTTCAGTGCATTTATGTACCAAATTCCTCCTGGGTAAAGACCGCAATATTTTTGAGCATATTGGCGTGCTAATTCTGATTTGCCAACTCCGCTTCTACCAGTAATGAAAACCTTGTTTTTCTGTTCTAAAGCTTGTTTTAGGTCTTCGAGTATTTCCTCCCGCCCAACAAAGTTAGATTCATCAAGCTCACTTGAATGTGTATTCAAATTGTTGGGGGGATTTCCTTTTTTTGTAGAAGAGCTAGTTCCCTGAGAATTCTGCTGGTCTTTCTGGGCAAACAGTTGTCCTCCTTCATTGTCTTGCCAGCGCAAGTAAAAAATTAGGCGATACCATTGGTTATGCTCTGTCTGCATAGCTCGCCGTCCCAGACTGGTTGCTACTGCCAGAGACTGTTTGTTTCCTAATTCTCGATAGAACCTTTCAGCAAAGGCAGTTGCACTTTTAACACTAACGGTATATTGCATTGCTACTACCGCAGGAACATCATGCCAAATCAGGCTTTGAGCGACACCATTAAAGACCGAATTTCCCCTTGGAGTATAGGCTGACTTGCAAGCACTCAAAACGGCTAACCTTACTCCTCCCTGTTGTGCTTTTGTATCACCATGTGTGATGTCTTGTAAGAAGCTGCCTAATTTTTCTGCACTGACATAGTTTGCCTCTTTATCATCATCCTCATCTGGCTCAAACAATAAATATCCTTGTGAGGAAGGTAAATCACTTTGGCATTTCGCACATTGTTCTAAGTCGAGTTTGCTATGAAAGGTACGGCATTCGTCATGAAGACATCGTTTTCCAAAAGCCCCATGCCCATCAAAATGCAATACATGAGGAGCATCATCACCACGATTTTCAGTTAAATAAGTCGTCAATTCCTTAAAGGAAGCTCGTTTCGTCTCGGATAAGCGAATATGTCCATCTTGTTGACTCTTTTGTAAGGCTTTTTTTACCGCTTCATTTTCTTCCTTTGAAAGTGGATTAGATCCTTTATCAAAAGCACCAGACGATACCAGCAACACATTAATTGGGCTAACTGGCGAAAGTATAGGCGGAGCCGCTAAGTGAGCAATGTATCGAGAAAATGTGAAATTATGATCGGCTAAAAATCTGTCTCCATCATGTACCATTTCCCAAGGATAGTCGGGCAATCGATTTAGTTCGGTTTCTGCGTTGAACTCAATCTGAATATGCAACTGACGATTGCTATATTGCTCTGCATTAGCAATAGATCGTTGTAATAGATTGCTGACATTGCCTGTGGGAAAAAGCGATTTGTAGAGCCGTTCCCCAATTTTCTTTAAATAATCCGCACTGAAGCCACTGTTATCAGACATCAGTAACCCTTCTTGCCTCATCCAAGCTAGTTCTTGAGGCTCCCAACGCTGATTATTTAGACGAAATTTATCGACTTCCAAAATCTTGCTCAGAGTCGTGCGCCAATTAGTTTCAGTTTCGTAAAACGGAAGGCACGATTTAGCGTCTGCTTGCCCTCCATTTTTTAATCGTGCCTTTACACTAAATTCAGATTTATTAAATGCTGAAAAGCTAATAGTTAAAATTTGCATCTCTCATTTTTTAGATATTATCGTCTAAATTATCATTGGTATTTCCTTTTGTTGACGCATAGGGGGCATTGCGCTTGATATGCTCGAAAAACTTAGGATTTTGTTGCTTCAGAGTATCGAGCAATTCCTGTTTGGTGAACAATGGCTCTAAAGTCACCTTAATTTTCTGTACATCATCACGACTACCACCACCTTTGAGATCAAAAACGTAAATCTTTATCCCAGCACCACCTTGCTTTTTGACTGTCACTTGTAGCTCCAACTCGATATTGCCATATGCAAAAAGGGGAATATCGAGTTGCTTTTGAGAACCATCGCTACCTTGAACTTTAAAAGAAGACAAAACCGATGCTTCTAAAAGTTCTTGTTTAACCTGGTTTAGTAGTTCTACTAGCCCAATCTGATTATCGTCTGACACAATATTTCCCCTTATGGAACGAATTATCGGTTTTCTATTTGTTTGCAATTAGGGCGACTTCCTAGAGGTCGTCCTAATTGCCCATTTAATCAGCACTCATTGTCCCGCGTTGAGCCAGTAATACCCTTTATAATTTCTCTTTACCCTATCATTACACTGACGATTACTGGTACTCTCATATCCTACGTAATCTTGGTAATTAATATCTGAATACGCCTGGCATTTTACATAATTGACAGGTTGATATTCTTTGTTTGCACCAGCGAAAGTAGAACCAACATCAATTGCAGTCATCCCCAAAACTGAAATCAGACCAACTGCAATTTTTACAACCGTTTTTTTTTGTTTACCCTTCATGTTTTTTTGACTCTCTAATCAAAAGGACAAAAAGCTAACTTCCTCTGAAGAGATGGAGAATGACTAACTCTGCGAGGAAAATTTGCTTTAAATTGTCACATAATTTCCCTGGTTTGGACAAGGCAACTTAGCAAGTTAACATAAAACTTAAGGTTTTAGCTTCCTAATAGCAATAGTAATAGCTTCAGAAGCCAACATTAATCCCATTACTAACAATCAATACCTTCGCCACAATAAAGAGGACTTTCCGTAGTAGAGTTATTATTTATTACAACTACAACTCAATCGCCACAGATATTGTCGGGTTTACGACGTTTTGTCTAACGCACATCTATCCTTACAAATGGTGCGTTATACCTATGAAAATCTACCCAACGTCCATTTGTTGGGGGTGTCCAGTAGGGAGAGTGATTTTCCATTGCATACACCCTACACCCAGTTTTGGTTTCTCGACTGTAATCTTCATAGAAACAGCGCAGTGTAGTGACATCTAATCCAAGTTGCGTTTTGATTTCTTGATTGATGTGGTCAACAACCCCAAAGTGATGCTCGTAAGGCACAAAATGAGGCAAATACCAGCCATTTTCATGCAATAACATCAATACTTGCGCCTTGGTTTTGTGGGGAATAATGCTGTAATAGTCGAAATGAAAATCTGGAATGTGGTATGTAGCTAATTGACTCATAACTCGGTTCCTTTAATATCAATTTGCTGCCAATAATTAACACAGAGGAAGCCTCGCAACCCGTGAAAAATTTGTCTCTCAGGCGCCAAAATGCAACCGAAAGACGTTTTCTATATCTTTTCAACTTTGAAAGAAGTTACGAGGCTTTACTGCTGGCGAAACATAGTGTACCGAGTTATGAAATGATGGTGATTTTTTGAGGCTAGTTTTAAGTATACAGCATAAACTGACAGATTTAATCTTGTAGTGAGCGCTAAGCGCGCTAAAGCGCTCACTACAAAGAATAAAGTTTTATAATTCTTCATCAAGTATTAATGCATAAAAATCTTCAAGAGTATCTAATATAGCATCTGAGTCGTTGACATTGACGTTTGTAATTAACTTGCCTGCAATCGTGAATGCTGCCCAGTAATAAGGGTGATTGTACAGCTTTTCATTTGCTGCCATTTTTCTATTTTTATACATTTCTGTTGCCAAATACGCCTTAATTCTGAATGCATCTTTAGGCAAAATATTCACTAAATCTTCATACCATTGTTTAAGTTCTCCAGCCGTTAGTTTTCTCAGCCATTCTGTTGCTTCTGCTAAGGCAGTTGCTTCCAATTTGTTTGGCTGTCGTCGTCGATAAAACTCTATCATTACTAAGGCATTTGCCGTTGATTCTACAGTCCATAGGCTACTGACTACATGAGCAGATCCGCGACTCAAAAAAGCACTTCCTAAACCTAGATATTCCGTGGTGATATGCTTTGTAGTAATAGCAGTTTCGCAACCAGACAGAGTAACAAGATTATAAGCAAGAGTTTTTTGCCAGATTTCTTCTAGGGTAATTTTATCTTCACCTGCTAATACCAAATGTGATTTTTTAGGTTCAAGAAAATTGTCAGTTCCATGACCGTTAAAATGAAAGATATTATAATCACCAGATAAAGCTGATTCCACTAAATTTTTAGTAGCTTGGGTTCCTTGAATTCGTTGGGGACTAGCGAACATCTGACTAATAGCTTCAGACTCAAGTATGGTAAATTTCCCTGGAGAATAACTTGTAGTGTTGGGATGTTCGATACTCAATAATTTCTCCTCTGCCGGCAATTCTTCTTGGCAATTCAGAGACAAGCCGATTTGAGCGCTAGGCAAATAGGTAATTGTGTAATTTGCATCGACACTCGGCAATTCTTCCTCGCCAGAACAGATATTGAAAAGGGCATGGAGAGGAAATCTGTGTAAGTCACAGTGGGGAATTAATATTAGTTGGTTGATGCCTTCGAGTTCGTCTTCAATTGTGGAAATATTTAGGATGTTTTTCAGATGCAAAAGCCTCTGTTCCATGTCCACTAACCAGGAATGATTGTTTTGGCTTTGTTTGTCTTGCTCTAGACTGCGATATTCCTGGTATTGTTGATTCCAATCGTCCAGCCAATCTTCTAATTCAACTAGAATTTGCACGGCTTCGGGTAGGGGCAATTCATCCATTGCGCCGACATTATTTACGGGTGTAAAGACGGGGATGGGTTCTGGGGTATTATGTTTGACGATGAAGGTGCGTAGGGCATAAGGACTGATATGCCAGTAAATGATGGCGGTTGTAGGATTAAGTAGTTGTTGAATTTCCGCATAGCTGGGTGAGGAAATCTGATCAGTCCAACCAAAAATAAGCCAGGTTAAACAAGCATTTTTGATGTGTTCGGCGATTTCTAAGGCTTGTCGCAATTCGCCATGTTGTACGGCTAAATCAACTGATAACTGCCCAAAACCTGCAAATTTCAAAGCTAGCTGTTTTTTACTTTCTTCCGGGCTTGGTTCATTTAGCAAGCTTAGCCATAAATCTGTAGCGTATTGCTGTAATTCTTCTGCTTGTGCTATTTCCCCTAAACCTAAAAGCGGTTTGATGAGGTTTTGCAAAACCTCTAGATGCAACCCCGGAAAATCTTCTTGGGTGAGGGTTAACAGCGCCTGATTGTACTCAGATACGGCTTGATGCCAATAATAGCGGGGTGCAGATTGTCTCTTTCCTTGGTCGTAGTGTGCATTGCCGATCGCTAAATGTAATCTTCCCCAACCTTCTGGATGAGTAGAAGAGCGAACATATTCCAATCCGGCTTCATAGCTGATCAATTTCGCATCATAATCGCCTTCTTTCAAAGTTGGATTTACTGCCAAACCGGCGGATGTACCTCGCCCAATCCAAGCTTCCCAGTAGTCAGGTTTGATTTGCAAAGCGCCGTCATATGCGGCGATCGCTTCTGTAAATTCTCCTAAATAAAACAGGGCTACCGCTTGGTTGTACCAAGCTAAGTGAAATTCCGGATTGATTTCTATAGCTTTGTCATAAGATGCGATCGCTTCCGGTCGCCGTCCTAAGTTGTCTAATGCGATACCTCTGTTGTACCAAGTTAAGTAGAAATCCGGTTGTATTTCTAAAGCTTTGTGCCAAGATTCAATCGCTTCTGACCAGCGTCCTAATTGTCCCAGGACTACACCTCGGTCGATCCAGGCTTCGGGGTAATCTGGATAAATTTCTAAAGCTTTGTCGTAAGAGGCGATCGCTTCCGAGTTTTGCTGATCTACAGCTAGTGCTATCCCTCGGTAATACCAGTTTTCCGGGTCGTGTGGTTCCAATAGCAGTGCTGTGTCGTAACTGGAAATTGCTTCTGGTATTTGTCCTAATTTCAGCAGCGCCAAACTTTTGCTAGACCAGGCTTCTTGGTAGTTTGGTTGAATTTCAATTGCTATGTTGAACGAATCAATCGCTTCAGAGAGGTGTCCTAATTCACCTAAGATTCCGCCGCGATTGTACCAAGCTTTATGGAAGTCAGGTTTTAGTTCAATAGCTCTGTCGTAAGAGGCGATCGCTTCTTCAAACTCTCCTAAGTGAAATAGTGTCAAACCTCTGTTAAACCAAAATTCGTACATATTCGGGTTAAATTCAATAGCTCTGTCGTAAGATGCGATCGCTCCTAACAAATCACCCGTCTTGGCTTGCTGAAGTCCTTGGTAAAACCACTCTTGCGCTTGGGTAGTAGCACTAACCAGTTGTGACGCGGTTGTTTTAATTGCCAGTCCGGAAGCAAGTTGCTGAACTAAACTAGCACTTTGATCCAACCTTACTGACAACTCATCCAGCGTCTGGGCTACATCTGGCTGTAAATTTGCCAAAGACTCATCCCACGCTTCTTCTGATGCTGCTTCCGGGCTATTTTCTACCCACTCTTCGCTAACTGACAAATGCTGGTCGCGCAAATCGTCTTCTTGCACAGCAGGCGTTATATTTTCAGCATTAGGCGCTTCATACTCCCAGACCAGTTCACCTGAGTTATCTATCCACTCTTGTTCTGCAAAAGTTTCCTCTGGTGTTGGCGTTGTATTTTCAGCATTAGGCGCTTCATACTCCCAGACCAGTTCACCTGAGTTATCTAT
>CAXTNZ010000048.1:21004-30380 GCA_964245695.1 uncultured bacterium
TATTTTCAGCATTAGGCGCTTCATACTCCCAGACCAGTTCACCTGAGTTATCTATCCACTCTTGTTCTGCAAAAGTTTCCTCTGGTGTTGGCGTTGTATTTTCGGCATTTGGCGCTTCATACTCCCAGACCAGTTCACCTGAGTTATCTATCCGCCCATTCTCTGAATAAGTTGGTAGATGGTTTTGGCTGCTAGTTTCGGATGACGCTTCATATTCCCAGACAAATTCGTCTGAGTTCTGGGCTTCATCCGCTTCCATAGGGGTGAGGACATCTGCTGACGTTGTTGGTTCAGCATTCTGTTCTTCCTCGTCCCAATAGAATTCGCCTAAGTTCCGCGTCAACAGCCGGATACCAATGTCATAGGAAAGGTCGCCAATTGTCCCGATACCAAGTTCACCCAGTTGCACCATCCGCGTTGCTAACTGATCATTCGGTGCGGGTGAAGTTAATAATCTTTCGCCAAAACTGAGCAACCAATCGATCCAGCGCTCAACAGTAATGCGATTTTCCATCCGTTGCAGATATTTCTGCGCCCATTGTTGTCCTCGTGCTTGATGTACGCCTTCCAGCAGTTGGGTAAACAAAACTTCTAGATCCGCGTTCGTCAGTTCCGGTGGCTGATACACCACCTTTTGTTCCTTTACATGGTTTTGAGAACGAGTCTGTTTACTGCCAAAGGCGCGTTTCAAAAACATATTAAGCCACTTTACTAGCCGCTTGAGCATCTGCCGCACTCTTGGATGTTGTTTCTCCTAGATTTGATCGCTGTGTTAAAAAAAGCAAGCATCAAATAACCTACTACACATAGAGAGGCGATCAATCGTGTCTTTAAAAAAGCTACACAAACTCTTCTAAGTGAAATACTTCACGCTAATTTTACAGTAGTCAACTGCCTTTAGGGGAATTCTTTACTTGAGAGCGATCGCGACGGTCTGTAACTTATTCATTACCAGCCTGGAATTGTTTAAACAATTCCTCGACAATCAATTGCGGATCGTCGGTCTCCATTCCCAACTGTTGGGAAATTTCTTTGCGTAACTTCACATCATCCTGTAACATCACAAACAACTCGTCTAGGGTGACGGTTTGCGATTCTTCCTCCGGCTGGTCGTTTTCTAATGCTGCTGCTTGCGCTGGTGCTGAAGATGTTTGTTCGGCTGGAGGAGTCGTCTTGACAGCATCTGGACCCTCATACTCCCATACTGGTTCGCTGACATTGCGTGTCAACAGCCGCATCCCAATATCATACGCAACGTCTCCGACTTCTCCGACTTCCAACTCACCCAATTCCACCATCCGGGTTGCTAACTCATTATTGGGTGCAGGGGAAGCTAGCAATTTTTCGCCAAAGCGCCGTAACCACTCGACCCAGCGTTCAGTTGAGATGCGATGTTCAATATTATGCAGCCACTTCAACGCCCAAGCTTGCCCTCGTACCTGATGTACTCCTTCTAATAGTTCGCTAAAGAGAAATTCCAGATCCGTATCCGTAAGGGGTGGGGCTGGTTCTTTTTTTACGTCAACCACAGATGGCGATAAAGTCTGTTTTCTGCCAAACAAGCGTTGAAAAAACTTTTTGAGCCAGTGAAGGAGCCTATTGAGCATCTGCTACACCCCCGAGTATTGGTTACCCTAAGATTGTAGCGATGTCTACGACGCACTTTACCATAGTGAAACTGAAGTCTAATATATAAACGCGAAAATCAACTCCCAGTAAGAAAATATTCACAAGGCAAAATTTGGGTATCCACAACCGAGAAAGGTAAGTTTAAAATGGTTTCATCCCA
The DNA here is from genome assembly GCA_964245695.1 of uncultured bacterium. Classification (GTDB taxonomy): domain Bacteria; phylum Cyanobacteriota; class Cyanobacteriia; order Cyanobacteriales; family Nostocaceae; genus Hassallia. The sequence continues at coordinate 22,794 of CAXTNZ010000048.1, forward strand.
AAGGCTGGGTGCTACTAATCAACCTTAAAAAGGCATTGACATTTCATCTCCATGTCTTACGAACCGCTGCACCACAAGTATCGCCCAAAGAGTTTTGCTGAACTGGTCGGTCAAGAGGCGATCGCTTCCACTCTGACTAACGCGATTGCAACAGCCAAAATTGCCCCTGCTTATTTGTTCACTGGTCCTAGAGGTACGGGGAAAACTTCCAGTGCCCGAATTTTGGCAAAATCACTCAATTGTCTTCATAGTGACAAACCTACGCCTCAACCGTGCGGCGTATGTGATGTATGTCAGGGAATCACCAAGGGCTATTCTCTCGATGTAATTGAAATCGACGCTGCCAGCAACACTGGTGTCGATAATATCCGCGAACTAATTGAAAAGGCGCAATTTGCCCCCGTTCAATGTCGCTATAAGGTTTATGTGATTGATGAATGCCACATGCTCAGTAATGCGGCATTCAATTCGCTACTAAAGACACTAGAAGAACCACCGAGGCACGTTGTCTTTGTTCTCGCGACAACTGATCCGCAAAGAGTTTTACCGACAATTATTTCTCGCTGTCAAAGGTTTGATTTTAGACGTATAAATTTAGAGGCGATGGTAAAGCATTTGAGTGCGATCGCCTTAAACGAAAATATCAATATTTCTGCCGACGCGGTAAAATTGGTAGCCCAAATCGCTCAGGGTGGATTGCGGGATGCAGAAAGTCTGCTCGACCAATTAGCACTAATGTCGGGTGAAGTGACACCAGAGCGAGTTTGGGATTTAGTTGGTTCGGTAAGCGAACAGGATTTGCTGGTACTATTGCAGGCGATCGCCCAAAATAATCCAGAAGCCGTTCTTGACAGCACCCGAAAAATCCTTGACCGTGGTCGCGAACCTCTGACTATTCTCCAGAATCTGGCTGCATTCTACCGCGATTTACTCATCGCCAAAACCGCACCCAGCCGCCAAGATTTAGTTGCTTGCACTGACCAAACTTGGAAAGCGATCGTTGAAGAAGCCCAAGATTTGCACATGAGTACAATTTTGGCAGGACAGCAACACCTACGAACAGCTGAAGTGCAAATTAAAAACACCACCCAGCCGCGTTTGTGGCTAGAAGTGACATTGCTAGGCTTATTACCCAGCGCAAACACCCAGCCCGCAGCCACAAGCTTAGCGCCCATTACCACACCTACAGCATCTCCCTCATCCTCCCCCACTCCCTCATCTCCTCATTTCGCTTGCGGTGCGCGTCCAAAGAAGGTGGTGAGATTTTTCAGCCTTGAGCGTAATTCCTGGGTTAAAGCTTCTGGCTGATATCGCCATTCCCAGTTACCTTCAGCGACACTAGGCGTATTCATCCGCGCTTGGGCATCTAATCCTAAAATGTCTTGTAAGGGGATAATCGCTTGATTGGCGATGGAACTTAAAGCGAGTCGAATTAAATCCCACTGAATGCCTTCAGGACTGGTAGAACCGAAATAAAGCCATAAGTTGTGCTTTTCGTAATCGGAAGCTTGATTGTACCAGCCTATGGTTGTGTCGTTGTCGTGAGTCCCTGTGTAAACTACGGCGTTGCGCGGGTAATTGAAGGGTAAAAAGCCGTTAGCAGGATCGGAACCAAAGGCAAATTGCAAAACTTTCATCCCCGGAAATTCAAATTTGTCGCGTAGCGCATCGACTTCCGGCGTGATTACACCTAAATCTTCCGCCAATACTGGCAGCTTACCCAATTTTTGTTTGATTGTCGCAAATAATTTGTCTCCGGGGGCTTTGATCCACTCTCCATTCATGGCTGTTTGTTCGCCTTGTTTCACAGCCCAGTAAGCTTCAAATCCTCGGAAGTGGTCAATGCGAATTACATCTATATAATCCAGCATCGCCTGAAAGCGCCCCAGCCACCATTTAAAGTCTTGTTTTTCTAATTCCTCCCACTTGTAAACTGGGTTGCCCCACAATTGACCGGTGGAGCTAAAGTAATCTGGTGGGACTCCCGCCATTAGTGAGGCTTCTCCTGTCTGTTGATCTAGGCAAAAGATATCGGGATTAGACCACACATCAGCACTATCATGAGCTACGTAAATGGGGATATCACCGATAATTTCAATACCGCTCATGTTGGCATAGTTCTTGAGTTCTGACCACTGGCGGAAAAATTCAAATTGGGTGTACTTGTAATAAAAAATCTCCGAGTCCATTTCTCGCCGCACTCGGTCTATTGCTTCTGGTTGGCGCGATCGCACTTCTGGTTCCCAAGTATGCCAGCTTGCGCCTTCTTTGGCATCTTTCAGCGCCATAAATAAGGCATAATCATCTAGCCAATAAGCTTTAGCGTCACAAAAACCAGCAAATTCCTTTTGCTGTGTAGGCGTTGCGTTGGTTTTAAAGTTCTCGCAAGCTTTCTTGAGCAGCCCAATCTTAATTGGTACAACCTGTCCGTAATCTACTTTGTTTGCCGCAAATTCTGGTAAATTAGCAAAGTCCTCCTCAGCTAGCAAATTCTGCTCTAGCAGTTTTTGGGGACTGATGAGTAGAGGGTTTCCCGCTACTGCTGAATAAGAAGCATAAGGAGAATTACCGTAACCAGTCGGTCCTAATGGCAACACTTGCCAATATTGTTGGTTAGTTTCTCTCAAGAAATCAATAAAGCTGTAAGCTTCTATGCCCAAATCTCCAATGCCAAATCGACTGGGAAATGAGGTGGGATGAAGTAAAATACCGCTGGATCTGGGAAAAGGCATTACTTTACCTGAATTATAGGAAAAAGCGATCAAGAGCGAATTTATCACGGAACAGTGTTTGTCATTTGTCAGTTGTCTTTTCTTCTTAACCAATGACCAATGACCGAGGACCAGTGACCAATGACTAATAACCAATGACCAATGACTAATAACCATGACTCACCGCAATCCGGCTCCGACAGTTGATATCATCATCGAATTGGTTGATCGTCCTCATCGACCAATAGTGTTAATCGAAAGACATAATCCTCCTTTGGGTTGGGCGATTCCTGGTGGTTTTGTGGATTATGGGGAATCTGTGGAAGTGGCGGCGCGGCGCGAAGCTCAAGAAGAGACGGGTTTGCAGGTAGAATTAATAGAACAATTTTTGGTCTATTCTGACCCCAATCGCGATCCCCGTCAACATACGTTAAGCATTGTGTTTTTGGCGACGGCGACGGGTGAACCAAAAGCGGGAGATGATGCGAAAAGTGTCGGGATGTTTGAGTCTTGGTGTGTGCCTGGTAATTTGTGTTTCGACCACGATCGCATTTTGCGGGATTATTGGCAATATCGGCATTATGGTATACGTCCGAGGTTAGGCTAGAAAACGAACCGCCAAGTCGCCTTCGCGAAGCGTCTCGAAGAGAAGGACACCAAGGAAGAGAAGGAAGAAAGATGAGTAAGAAAGTTATTCGGACACAGAATGCACCGGCTCCGGTGGGACCATATAATCAAGCGATCGCTGTTTCTGGTGATTTGGTGTTTGTGGCTGGGCAAATTCCCCTTGATGCGGCTTCGGGGGAGATTGTTGGGGCGGGAGATGTGACGCTGCAAACGCAGCAGGTTATGGCGAATTTAGAAGCGATTCTGAAAGCTTCTGGGGCGGGGTTTGATGATGTGGTGAAGACGACTGTATTTTTAGCTGATATGAATGATTTCGCGGCGATGAATGCGGTTTACGCGAAGTATTTTGATGAAGCTACTGCGCCGGCGCGTGCGTGTGTGCAGGTGTCGCGTTTACCTAAGGATGTTTTGGTGGAGATTGATTGTATTGCGGTGATTGGGGGTTAGGAGGAACGTATTAATAATGAGCAAAATAACGGTTACATTTGATGGTTCTGTTTTACGACCAGATACACCGCTTAATTTACAACAAAATAAGCGTTATGTGATTACTATTGTTTCTGAGGACAATAACTCATCAACCGCTGATGCGTGGGATGTATTAGAAGATTTAGCTGGAACGGTTGACGCACCGGATGATTGGGCAAGTCAACATGACCATTATTTATATGGCACACCAAAACGTCAGCCTGATATTACTTCATGACGGGCGATCGCATATTTTTGGACACTGTTTTTATCCAAGCTTTACTCAACGGGCGCGATCAATATCATATCCCAGCCAGAGCGCTACTACCGCGTGTGAGAAATGCTGCCGAAGTCTGGGTAACTGAAGCTGTTTTAATCGAAGTTGGTAATGCTTTAAGTGCTTTTAATCGTACAGCAGCGATTCAGTTTATCCAGCAATGCTATCAAACTCAAAATATGCGCGTTGTCAGTGTAGACACACAATTGCTAACCCGTGCTTTACAACTCTACCAGTCTCGCCCAGACAAAACCTGGGGACTAACTGATTGTATTTCTTTTGTTGTCATGCAGGAGCAAAATTTAATCATTGCCGCAACAGCTGATCAACACTTTTCCCAAGCAGGTTTCCGAGCGCTTTTGTTAGAACCAGAACCTTGATTTTATTTCTTCCTTTAAAACATCATTGCCAAATGTCTCAATATGGGAACGGATAGCAGATTTAACATCAGCTAATGCTTCCTCGTAGGTGTTACCTTCACCAACTACAACTCCTTTAACACCTAAGGGATAGGCTATGTAACCATCAGAATGTTTCTCGACAATAATTTTGATTGGTGTCATGAGTTTTCTCTTTTGTTAAACACTGTTTGGCAAGGTTTGGGGAAAATGTTATTTTAGGACATTTGATTAAGCGCGATCGCTCTCTCAATTTGGGAATACTGAAGTTAGTAAACTCAAGGGAGTAAGAAAAATGGCAGACAATCGAATCAGTGCGAATCTTTCTGCAACAGATCGGCTGGCAGTAATGGATGCGATCGCCACTATTCGGCAAAAGTTACCGTTTTTGATTGATTTGACAACCGAGGAGCGGAAAGCTTTACCCAAGCTTGGTGATAAAAGTCGCGCTTTTGTAACTAAAGCGTTGGAGGTGGGGACACAAAACCCAGACTTTTTGCCGCGATCGTTTGATTTGGATGAAATGCGTCGGGATATCGAACTATTTGAAGCGTTGTATCCAATTTTGTTGTCGTTGACGCAACTGCAAGAACTCGTGGATGATACTGCTGTAGCAGTGGGTAGTGAAGCTTATGCAGCGGGGTTGATGGTTTACAATTACGCAAAGGCAAGCGGTAAAGGCACTGGTTTAGATTCAATGGTGGATGATTTAGGGCGCCGGTTTGCCCGGAAAACTAAGAAAGTGCCAGCGAAGGCATCGTAAATTTAGCACCCTCTGAATAGAATTCAATACGCTTGGTGTTACAGCTAAAAACCTAATTTTGTGTAGGTTGGGTTGAGGAACGAAACCCAACATTCTCGCGGCTTTGTTGGGTAGAGCGATAGCTCTACCCAACCTACAATTATCCTTAACACCAAGCGTATTGGAATAGAATTCGCTAGTTCTACGAACAAAGTCCCCCTTTGCGGACTCGATGATTTTAACTTGGAAGTTAAATTTTTCAGCTTTGAACTTAAATGTTTTAGTGTAAAGCTAGACGTTCCGAGTTCAAAGCTTTTATTTTGGGGTTTGAAGCAAGAAGTTTCTCGTTTCAAACAAGAAGTTTCTCGTTTCCAACAAGAATTTTCTCGTTTCAAACAAGAAGTTTCTCGTTTCAAACAAGAAGTTTCTCGTTTTGAGGGCAAATGTTGCCCAAATAAAGATTACGCTTAACATAATACCTAGAAAAAATTTGTCACAATCCGAAATCTGGGGTGCGTAGTTAGTAGTTATCCTGTAAGTAATCGCACCACCAGCCCAAACAGAAGTGAATAACCCACAAAAAAAGCCCAAAAGCTTACAAGATATCCTCCAGCAACGGCAGCAATCAGGCTTTGTCGGACGTGAAGAACAAGTTAGCCTGTTTCGTCAAAATCTGGACTTGTCCCTGGAAGACTCGCGCAGGCACTTTCTGTTTAACGTTTGGGGTCAAGGGGGTGTAGGTAAAAGCACACTGTTACGCCAGTTTCGCAAAATGGCGGAGTCAGCGAAAACGATCGCCGCTCATACAGATGATAGTGAAAAATCTGTCCCCGAAGCTATGGGTCGTCTGGCTGAACAGTTGGAACAGCAAAATCATAAACTGCCGCAGTTTACAGAACGCTACAAAGTTTATCGTCAGAAGCGGCAAGAATTAGAAAGCGATCCCGAAGCACCTCAAGGCTTTTCCGCTTTTGTGGGAAAAACTGTCGCAAAAACAGGTGTGCTTTTAGCGCGTCGAGTTCCGGTTGGGGGGGCTGTATTTGACTTTATAGATGAGGATGCTGTAGCCTCGCAAGCTGGGGAATGGGCATCTTATGTAGCGAAGAAATTAACCAACAAAGACGAAGTTCGTTTAATTCAAGAACCTGTAGAAGTGCTGACTCCCCTATTTTTGCAGGATATTTCCAAATTAGCCGAGAAGTCTGGGGTGGCGCTGTTTTTCGATACTTATGAATGCAGCGAGGATTTTCTCGATAACTGGCTGCGGGAAATTTTAGAAGGTCGTTACGGTGAAGTTCCTCTAAATATATTAGTTATTATCGCCGGACGGCAAGAATTAGATAAAAATCATTGGGCGCCTTACGAGGGGTTAATGATTCGTTTTCCTTTGGAACCGTTTACGGAAGAGGAAGCTCAACAGTATTTGACTCGTAAAGGCATTACCAACAGTCGGGTTATTGAAGTGATTTTACGTCTTTCTGGACGCTTGCCGCTATTAGTCGCAACATTGGCGGCTGAAAGTCCCAATGACCCCGGTCAAGTAGGCGATCCTAGTGGTACGGCTGTAGAACGCTTCTTAAAATGGATTGACGATCCCAAGCGGCGACAATTAGCTTTGGATGCGGCAATTCCGCGTTGTTTAAATCGAGATGTGTTGGCGAAATTGCGAGGGGAAGATGAAGCTGACGATCTATTTAACTGGCTGAAAGAAATGCCGTTTATTGAAGAACGTACTGATGGCTGGGCTTATCATGAAGTCGTCAAAACGCAAATGCTCCGCCACAAGCGTCTTTCTTCCCCGCAAAGTTGGGCTGACCTTCATGGCAAGTTAGGTGAATATTACGACACTTTGCGAAATAATTTGCAACTAAATGAAGAAAAGAAATACCGCGATACGACTTGGCAAAGTCACGCTTTAAATGTTTTATATCACGGCTTATGTCAAACACCGCAAAAAAGTTTGCCCATAGCTCTCAATGAATTTCTTGCTGCTCTCGACAATCAACGTTCTTTTGCTTTGCGCTGGGCAGAAACGATGGTGCAGGCTGGTAAAAATGGGGATAATGCTGAAGTTCAACGCTGGGGTGAACGGTTAGTTAATGGGTTAAAAGCTCATGAAGAAAAACGTTATGAAGTTGCTGTGGAAATGTTTACAGCACTGCTACAGCATTCGGAAATTCAGTCTCAGGGGCGATCAATTGCTCTAGGTTGGCGAGGTTATACTTACCGCTTGATGGAGCGTTACGAAGATGCTCTCAAAGACTTTGACCGCGGTATTGAACTTAATCCTAAATACGGTAGAGCGATCGGTAATCGGGGTCTAACTTACCGCTTAATGAAGCGCTACGAAGAAGCTCTCAAAGA
>CAXTNZ010000048.1:30480-31601 GCA_964245695.1 uncultured bacterium
TTAATGAAGCGCTACGAAGAAGCTCTCAAAGACTTTGACCAAGCTATTGAACTTAATCCCAAACTTGATTGGGCGATCGCCCGCCAGGGTCAGACTTACCTGATGCTGAAGCGCTACAATGAAGCTCTTGAAAACTTTAACTGTGCTATCAACTTAAGATCTGATGATGATTGGTATCTTTATCATCGAGCTTTAGCTTATCAAGCTCTCAACCAAGTAGACAAAGCACGGGTTGACCTTAACAACGCCACCAAACTTGCTCAACAAAATTACCAAAAAGATGCTAAAGACTGGCGCAATACTTTGGATCTCGCTCTTTACTATCTAATTGGTGGAAATGTTGAATTATCACAGCGCTTGTATCAATATGCTCTCTCTAGCCATGCACCCTTAGAGCGTATTCGTGCAGCAATTCGTGACTTAGAAGACTTTTCAAGCATCTTCCCTGAGTATATCGAAGCGCAATCTATGCGAAAGTTCTTGCAGTCTTCGCTGACTTAAGTTTTTCTCAACTTGCTCCTCCAGCTTAGTACAGGTTTAAGGAGGAAATTTAAACGCAGAGGGACGCAAAGGTAAGCGCAAAGGTTCGCGGAGTTTTTGTTAGGGTCAAGCGATCGCCTTCAATGTCTTCAAGTCGTCTTTTTGGCAACATACATAAAAAAATACAGTACTTTAGTCATGGCTGAGTCGTGACAAAAGTCCGATGCGATAACCTATCGTTATTTTTTATATTGACATGGCATCAATTGACATCAAGTTAAGCACTAACATCCAACCCATCTTCAACTACGGGTTGGGTGTTTTTTATTCGCGTAGTCGGAAATACTTTTAACCAAAGGTGAGTGTAGATATCACCACTTCCCTTTGATTCTCTGGCTTTTCTATCTTGTCGGCAAAATGTTTATCGATAAGTGCAGGAACTTGAGAAGCCTGAATACGACTGTAGCGGGTTTTATCTGGCATAACTAGATTTGGACCAGCTTTGCAGTTTTTCATGCAGCCAGTGCCTTTGATGGTAACTTCGTTTGATAAAGAGCGATCGCTTAAAGCAGCTTCCAATGCTCGACAAACTCCTGTCCCACCGCGTTTCATACAATCCGATTTTTGACACACCAATATAG
>CAXTNZ010000049.1:0-31023 GCA_964245695.1 uncultured bacterium
ATGCCTACGAGAAGGTTGAATCATTGTGGTCTATTTACCTGAAAATTGCTGTAAAATGTTGCCTTTCAGCACAGTTTTGATGGACAGTTGCTATGCGACCACATTCATTGATGCAATATATTGATAATTTGGATAAGTATTATTATTGCCCTTTAAAGAGAAATCGTCGGGTAGACGATACAGCAGGTCAAAAAAATTACCAAGCCATGGAAGCTTTAAACTGGAGTCAAACAGAACTTGACAAAGGTAAGATTATTAAGATAAAAAGTTTTCCTAATGATAAAAAAGTGAAACTGTTCCGGGGAAAAAGTCTCTACCGACAAAACGGAATTCATAGTCACCAATGATTTAACTCAAGATTCTACGGATGTTGTACATTCATGTGTGTAGCTACGGTTTGAAAATTGAATCCTGTTCAAAAGAGTTTTAAAACAATTAACTGGCATTGAATCTTGTCAGTGTCGCAAAGCTCGTATCCAGAGAAATCATATTGGCGCTTGTATGTTGGTCTGGCTTAGGCTTAAAGACTTAGCGTATAAAACTTGTCTTACTATTTATCAATTAAAGTACGGATTACTCTCAAATTATCTCATTCAACAATTGAAACGTCCCGTCCTTCCCATGTTTTTGGTCTAGCTATGAAGACGCGATCGCCGCATGCCTGTTGCGTAAGTCCTGAAATACTAACGTGCGTACCATAGTTCCTGACTGGCGCAGGGGGCATGTGTGAGAATCTACGCATTAAAAACAAGTGTCTCAAAGCCCCCTGCGCCAGGACGGTTGTCCAACGAGTGTCAAGGATTTACCCAACCCAAGACGACTACTGGGACGACCAAAAAAAGAGCGCATTTTCATCGCTGTCTGGAACATCGAAGCAGGTGCCATCAATGACTACAATTCGTAGCCCCGTCACGAAATGCTCCCAAAGTTTCGGTTGTCGCCATTGGTCGTACCAACCTATGAAATAATTGGCTCATCACCCTTGCACCTAATCGCTGTCGCGCTTGGGTGATCGCTGATTTACAAGGCACTCGCGCTTTTTTTACCAACTTTTACCCATGTCTCTGATAGACCATCAATGAGGTTTTTGAGTACATCCCGCATCGAATCTCTTGACCAGAGGCTCATTGCAATTAGCAAGCAAACTACCAATTGTGCTGGTAAAGACCGATTTCTTTCAACGTTTATGCCTTGCTTGTGACGATCGCTTGTTCAATTGCCGTCGCTGGTATAGCAATCTCAATCGCTTTCAGCAAATCGCTACTTTGTATCGTTGGCGACAAAGCGCGAGAAATCTTTGAGATGTACCACAGTCAATTTCCATGCTTGGGAATAATCCTTAATCTACCTGACTTTGAAGCTTAACTGAACCGTATTGGTATTCTGACTTTTCCCGTTAAGTCCCTCAAGATCGCTGCCAACCCTCACTCAAGTCATGCAACTTTAACCAGCCCCGCCACAGTACCTGGATACCAATGGGTGTATTACGTCGATGTTCTAAGTAACCCCCGCGCACGAGCGATCGCCTAAAGACAAAAGCACGTTCATTCAATCGGCGATCGCCGTTCCTCACAAGTCACAAAATTTTTCTCCCACCAGTCCAATATAATTTGTCGCCTCTGATACCACCCTTGGCTTATTTTACTGCAAACCTTGTACCTTGCTCTAAATCCTTGGTGAGCAAGCTTTTCAAGACTTAACGGGAAAAGTCAGATTGGTATTTAGCCCCACTAACAGAGAAACCTATCTTGACAAGCCATATTTTGGCTATGAAGGAATGATCAATATGATGGAGGTGATTGCTAACGATTGGGATAGAGCCTTTCGTTCAAAAATCTTTAATCTAAGATTCACAATCTTCCTCGCGGTGATTACCATTTTTCTCACGTTTGAGACTTTCTTCTAAAGCTTGAATTTGCTCGCGACGCGCTTCCAATTCTAGAGAACGACGCGCCAGTTCTTGGTTTTGCAAAGTCAGAGATTGTCGCCACTGTTCTGCTCGCTGTGCTTCCTCATGCAAAAATTCCGGGGTAATGCCAGTGCTAAGGTAGGTTTGCACCAGATCCATTACCCAATTAGTGGCGTCTTCGAGTCTTTCGATGTCCCCTGTGGGAGAAAGCTCAACTAAAACAAGCAATTTCTCACTTATGACGTTGCCTTTTCCCAGGAGAATGAAAGCTTCTTCTGGGATAATTGCCCAGAAGTTGTCAGCTTCCTGACGAGCCAGCAAACGCAACTGATGCTGGGCTAAAAATTTGTTTTTATGCACCTGGGCTAGATATAGCATGAGTTCTGAGTCCGGAAGAAAGTTCACCAGTCCTGAGTGCTGAGTTAAAAATTAATAAATTGTTCACTCAGGACTATTTTGCTTATGCTAAACCACGCAGGCGATCGCGCAAAATTTCTGCTTGTTTCTCAGCTTCTGCTAAAGCATCTCGCGCTGCTTGTACTACCTCAGGAGCAGCTTTATCCACGAACTTGGGATTGCTTAACCTGGTAGTGAGTGAGTTAATTTCCGCTTCTACCTTGCTGAGGCGTTTTTGTATTTTGCCACTTAATGCTTCGATATCTACCACACCAGTCAGGGGAAGTAGCACTTGTACTGTACCAACTACACCTGCGAGCGATTTTTCTGTTTCTTCTGGCTGTGCTGATTCTATCGGCGTATTCGTTTCAGTAGTCGATTTGAACCACGCACCCCATAACTTTTGTCTAGCCTTAGCTGTCAATAAATTTTGGGTGACAAACCAAATCGTATAACCAAGACCAACCATTTGAAAGAAAGTTCCTAATATGGGAATGTCATTAATTGCATCCCCAGCAACGAAAGCCAACCTAGTAAAGATAAGCGCCACAATAATCAACCCAATCGTTTTCAAACCCCTTTGAGGTTTTTGAGAAACAACGGTTTCGCGCTTTTGTTCGCCAGCTATAGTTAAAGTTTCAACCTTTGCCAAATCTTTAATATAAGACTGTCCAGCGGTGAGGATTTGCTGTTCTTTTTCGCTATCAGTTTGCAAATTCACCGTCACCTTCACCCCTGGCTTAACATCCCCCTCTGCTCGCAAATTCCGAATTGTACGGATAGTATTAATCAGCAGTTCAAACTGTTCTTCTAGGTTGGGATCAATTAAATTTGTCTCCACCTCTGGATAGCTTTGTAAAGATATCGTTTGCGGTGAATCTTCTGGTTGTTGGGTGAGAGTCTGCCAAATTTCCTCAGTAATATGAGGCATTAAAGGATGAAGTAGTTTTAAAATTCCTTCTAGGACATATCCTAAGGTTTGCTGCGCGACTTTGCGCGATGCGGGATCGGCATCTTTTTGCAAACGAGATTTCACCAGTTCAATATACTGGTCGCAAAAATCACCCCATATAAATTCGTAAAGTCCCTTTGCGGCTTCGCCTAGTCCGTAGTTGTCGATGTAGTTGCGAGTTTGTTTGATTACTTGGTTGTAACGCGAGAGAATCCAGCGAGCGCTTAATTCTATAGATTCTGGTTTACCCAGTTGTTGGGGAGTTTGACCATCCAAATTCATCATTACAAAGCGTGCCGCATTCCACAACTTGTTTGCAAAGTTGCGAGACGCCTGCACTGATGCTGATTCATCCTTTTCGCGATCGTACTCCAAGCGGATATCTTGACCTGCACCCGCTACTTCCTTAATCATCGCGTAGCGTAGGGCATCAGTGCCATATTTGTCAATCAGCAACAGCGGATCGATGCCATTACCTTTACTCTTAGACTGCTTTTGCCCATTTTCATCCAATACTAACCCGTGGATGTAAACATCTTTAAACGGCATTTGCCCCGTAAAATGTCCACCCATCATTGTCATTCTAGCTACCCAGAAAAAGATGATATCAAAGCCAGTTACCAAAGTGCTGGTGGGGTAATAAGTTGTTAAATCTTGGGTTTGTTCGGGCCATCCTAAAGTCGAAAAGGGCCAAAGTCCAGAAGAAAACCAAGTATCCAACACATCTGGGTCTGGTTGGATATTGACATTTTCCCCGAATTGTGATTTAGCTTTCTCCCATGCTTCGGCTTCTGATTTCGCCACCACAAACGGCGTGTTGTCCTTGATTTCGCCATTCGTTTCACTAACAGCATACCAAGCGGGAATTTGGTGTCCCCACCAGAGTTGGCGAGAGATACACCAATCTTTCAACTTCACCAACCAATCACGATAAACCTTTGTCCAGCGTTGGGGGACAAACTCCGGGGAATTTTTCTGATCGAGAAATTCCAACGCTTGATCTGCCATTGGACGAATTTTGACAAACCACTGAGTGGAGAGAAGAGGTTCAATGGGGACTTTTGCGCGATCGCTATAAGGAACACTATGCTTATAATCCTCCACCTTCACCAAAAAGCCATCTGTCTCCAAGCGAGAAACCACATTTTTTCTCGCATCAAAACGGTCTTGTCCTTGGAACTCCCCAGCATTTTCATTGAGAGTGCCGTTTTTATTCATAATATTGATAAACGGCAGATTGTGGCGCTTACCCATTTCAAAATCATTCAGGTCATGTGCCGGAGTCACCTTTACGCAACCGGTGCCGAAAGTCGGGTCAACAAACTCATCGCCAATGATGGGAATTTCCCGCTTCATAATTGGCAGAGTGACAGTTTTGCCAATCAAATGCTTATATCTGTCATCATTGGGATTAACCGCCACTCCAGTATCACCCAGCATCGTTTCTGGTCGCGTCGTCGCCACTTCCACATAACTAGAACCATCCGTAAGCGGATAGCGGAAGTGCCAAAGATTACCATTAACCTCCTGATTTTCCACCTCCACATCAGACACCGCCGATTGAGAAGCCGGACACCAGTTCACCAAGTACTCACCACGATAAATTATTCCTTCTTCATACAGGCGAACAAAAGCTTCTAAAACAGCTTTCGATAAACCCTCATCGAGAGTAAACCTCTCCCGCGACCAGTCAACCGACACACCCAAACGTCGCAACTGATTAACAATCGCCCCCCCAGATTCTCCCTTCCATTGCCAAGCGCGTTCTAGAAACTTCTCGCGCCCCAAATCGTAGCGAGTTTTACCCTCCGCCTTAAGTTGCTTTTCCAACATGGTTTGCACAGCGATGCTGGCGTGGTCAGTTCCGGGTAGCCACAAAGTATTGCATCCCTTCATGCGGTGATAGCGCACCAGGGTATCAATCAGCGTACTTTCAAAAGCGTGACCCATATGCAAGCTACCCGTGACATTCGGCGGGGGAATCATGATGCAGTAGGGTTCGCCACCTTTGTTCGGGTCAGCTTTGTAGAGTTGGTTTTCTTCCCAAAAGTTTTGCCATTTGGCTTCGGTGGAGAAGGGATCGTAGAGACTGGGGAGATTGGAATTTGTTGCGGTCATCTGGGAAAACTAAGTGTCAAGGACTTTAATAAATTTTGCCACAGGGTTGGAGGATGAATTTATGGAAACGAACCGCAGAGGCGCCTCTGCGGTTCGTTAAACAAAAAAACTCAAACCATAAACAAAAAGCGGAATTTCTTCTTCACCCCTTGTAGTTCTATTTTATAGATTCCGTAGGTGACACCTGGAAATTTTACCAGAAACACTCATGAAACTCAAACCTAGTTTATTTCAACTCATCGTTGTCTTAATAACAGCATCCCTACTTGCTTCTTGTGCCACACTCCCACAAACAAGTCAGTCAGATTGCGATACTCCACAAACGGCGCAGCAGCCTAATAACTGTCCACCCTCATCTAGCAACCGCAGTGGTAGTTATAGCAGTGGTGGATATCGCTATGGAAAAACAGGTAGTTCAGGCGAAACTGGTAAATTAAGTAATTCCTCATCTAAAGTAGGTCGTAGTGGTTTTGGTAGTTTCGGTCGCGGTGGTTCCGCAGGAGGTTAAAAAAGTAGTGCAATGGATATGAATATTTTCAACTCTCCCCAACGAAAGCGCCTATTTCAGTCGATGAAAATGGGTTGGTACAACTTTTGTCCTTTTGAGGAAGAAACAGGTATACCTTTAACTGACCAAGAAACACCTTACGCGCTTTATTATTGTCATCAAGTTTCGCCGCAGATTATAAAAGAAATTAAACAAGCATCGGAATTAGTCGGTAGTGTCTTGACACAAGCTTGGTCAGTCATCCGCACTCTTGATGAAGAAACACTGCTTTACTATGGCTTTCCCAAAGATAGCATTAAGCTAGTTAAATATGACCCTATAGCGCCATTGTGTATGCGTCTTGACTGGTGCTGGAACGAAAAAACAGGGGTAAAAAAGGTAGTAGAAACTAATCCCCAAACTCCTAGCTTTTGGTTTGAGTGTACGGAGGGAAACGGCAAAGTAGCCAAACACTTTGGACTGAAAGAACCTACTTTAGATGCTCAAGAAACATTAAAAATAACACTCACTCAGCATGTATACAGAGCAGCATCACATTTGCATAAACCGATTTCTGACTGTCGAGTTGCCTTTACTGCTTTGAATAATGCTGAAGATTTAGGTACTATGCGATGGTTGAGCAATAACTTGCAGTATAAAAGTGCTGTTTTTCCGTTGGAGTATCTCAGGATTAAAGATGGTAAATACCTATTTGACCAGAGAACGGGAGAACCCATAGACATACTTTTCATGTGGTATCCGGTTGAATGGCTCATCCATGATACTGATGAAAACGGTGAAAGATTATGGCATAGTCTAGAAGAACTAATCTTGCATAAGAAAGTCGTTATTGTTAACTTTGGTTCTGCCTTTGCGCTGCAACCGAAGAGTGTATTTGCTTTAATTACAGATTTAGGATATGACTTTTTTAATAACAAAGATGCTGGGACAGTTTTTGAGTATTTTCCCAAAACATCACTAACTGCAACAGAAATCGGGAATTCATACTTTGCCAAACCTATTTTAGGAAGAGAAGGTGAAGGTGGATATGCTGTCAACTCAGGAAAGATAGCCATTCGCAGTAATAATAACGACCCGTGGTATACACAACAAAATTATGTTTACCAAGAGTTATTAGAATTTCCCAAAGTAGAAATTGCCGGAAATTATATGACTGCGGTTTGGGGAGCATGGTTGTACAACAATGGTAACGACCACTTTATCTCTGGAGGTGTCGGAATGCGCGTTTCTGAGGGAGAAATTACAGATAACCTTTCCTATTGGTGTCCAATTGGATGTTAGTTTCAACGTAGATGCATGATACCCTCTTCTTAACTCCTTCTTCGCGCTCTTTGCGTCTTGGCGGTTCGTTAATTTCATGAAAAATCAAATTATATCTCCTTCCCCTTGGACATTCATCCCCACTTTATACTTCGCCTCCGGCATACCATACATCATTATCAACAACGTTTCTGTAATTTTTTACAAAAAACTAGAAATAGACAACACCCAAATCGCCTTATGGACAAGCTTTCTTAACCTCCCTTGGGTTCTGAAAATGTTTTGGGGACCAATTGTAGACATTAACTCCACCAAAAGAACATGGATACTTGCTACCCAATTTGCCATGTTCTGTTGTTTAACTTTAATAGCCTTCTCCTTACAACTGCCCAATTTCTTTTTCATATCACTAGCAGCATTAGCAATAGGAGCATTTATTTCCGCTACTTATGATATTGCCACCGATGGCTTTTACATGCTGGCTTTAAGTAAAGAACAGCAAGCCTTTTTTGTCGGTATTCGTTCCCTTGCTTATCGATTGGCAATGTTCTTCGGCTTAGGCTTATTAGTCGTTTTAGCAGGCAGGTTAGAAAAATATCTCAATAATATTCCTTTAAGCTGGACTATATCTATTGGCTTTTCTGCTTTTATTTTAGCGATAATTTTTATTTTTCATCGCCTAACTTTACCCTTACCAGAATCAGATAATCAGCGAAAGTCAAAAGCCACAAATGAAAATATTTCTTTTACGCATGTCATCACCTCATACTTTCAGCAAGAAAAAATAAAAGTAATTTTAGCCTTTATCTTACTTTATAGATTAGGCGAAGCAATGCTTCTCAAGTTAGCAAATTTATTCTTTTTAGATAAACCTGATGTTGGCGGGTTAGGACTATCAACAGAAGACGTAGGTTTAGCCTATGGCACATTTGGCTTAATTTCTCTAATTTGCGGCGGAATTTTAGGAGGAATGTTAATTTCTAGATATGGCTTAAAAAAATGTCTTTTGCCGATGGCGCTTGCATTAAATTTACCAGATATCTTTTATGTATATATGGCTTATGCTAAACCAACTTTAGGATTAATTTATCCCTTAGTTTCCTTAGAACAATTTGGATATGGTTTAGGGTTCACCGCCTTTAGTGTTTATTTAATGTATATTTGTAAAGGCGAATATAAAACTTCTCATTTTGCTATATCTACCGGCATCATGGCTTTAGGTTTAATGCTTCCCGGAGCAATTAGCGGTTATATTCAACAACAAGTTGGATATTTATTATCTTTTGTATTGGTCTGTTTACTTACCATTCCGGGAATGATAACTTTATTTTTTATTCCTTTGAATCAAGACGATTAGCATTTAATCTAAAATTGCAACCGCAGATGAACGCGGATACACGCAGATAAAACAAATATCCGCGTTCATCTGCGTTTATCAACGGTTCAAAATCCGAAATCGTATGAACTATGTTTTAGGTATTGATGGCGGTGGAAGCAAGACAGTTTGTATTCTAATGCAAGATACAGGTGAAGTGCTAGGTCGCGGTGAAGCCGGATCATCTAATTATCAAACTATAGGCATTAAAGCAACGCTACAATCAATTGAATTGGCTATTTATGCGGCGGCGAATGAAGCGTTAAAATCTATAAATTATATCAATATTAAGGCAATTTGTCTAGGTTTAGCTGGTGTAGGACGTGCAGCAGATATCGAGATAGTAAAAGCTTTGGTGCAAGATTTACAAAATAGTAAATTGCTGCCTATCACATGGGCTTTATCAGCATCTAATATTGTAATTTGTAACGATGCTTTGATTGCTTTAGTCGGGGGAATTGGTGATGATGTGGGAGTTGTGGTTGCAGCTGGCACCGGTTCGATAGTTTTTGGGCGAAATTCTCAGGGAAATACGAAGCGAGTAGGTGGTTGGGGTTATATTTTAGGAGATGAAGGTAGCGCCTACAAAATTGCTGTTGCTGGTATGCAAGCTGCATTAAAGGCTTATGATGGACGTGAGATGTCAACAAGTCTTATAGAGGCTTTCAAACAACATTTTAATCAGGCAAATATAGAGGATTTAATAGAAGTAATATATCGGCGCGGATGGGGTGTTAAAGAAATAGCTGCTTTAGCGCCAATTGTTGATTTTGCCGCAGCATCAGGAGATGAAATAGCGAATAATATTATTGATGAAGCTGTGCAAGATTTGGTAAAAGCTACTTCTACAGTTATTGATGCGATATTTAGTTTTTCATCTAATTGCGAGATAGTCACAACGGGAAGTGTGTGGCAAGGTAGATCCAAGATTCATGAGAGATTTGCAGCGTGTATTGTCGCGAAGTTTCCTTTAGTAAAGGTGATTTTTCCTCGGAATGAACCTGCTTATGGTGCGGCTTTGTTGGCGTTGAAGAGTTTGGCGGGGGAAGAGGAATGAGAGCGCGCTCGCTTTTTTAACCGCACTCCTACACAGAGAACGCAGAGGAGTTAAGAGTGCGATCGCGCTTCCTTACTCTCAAAATAACAAAATATGTTAAATATATATTACACTTGTAATATGACAACATATAATCAGAGGCAAAAAATGAACCACCTGGACTTCTAAAGCCGGACTTGACGAACCCAGTAAATGGCATTCATGTCATCAATCTCATCGTCTACAAAATAGCCGAAGTTCTTCAAGCGTCCGGATATCCAGAACCAACAATTTGGCGTTCTTGTCCCATCACCACAGTCGCCAATAACTTCGACAAGCTTTACATTCCTTCTGAAAGTTTGTCTCGTTCTGCAAAATACACGCGCTACCGAGAGCGATGGTAGGCTACTAAGAACTCACACCAGCGCAATAATGCCAGAGTTACTTCCCCATTTAAAGGGGGAACAACTCATCATACACCCAGGTATTTGTTATCGCCGGGATGTGGTGGATAAGCGTCATGTGGGTGAACCGCATCAAATGGATGTGTGGTTGATAAACCCGTGTAACGTCTCTACAGTTAAATTCATCGAAACCATCCTCTATGCGGTTCTTCCTGGCGTATCCTACCGCCTAAATGAAACCTCGCACCCGTACACCCGCAACGGTGTAGAAATTGAGGTGTTAGTTGATGGTAACTGGCTGGAAGTTGGAGAATGTGGCGAAGTTCACCCAGGTTTACTACAACCAGGTTATAACGGCTTAGCATCAGGTTGGGGATTAGATCGTTTGGCGATGTTAGTAAAGGGGATAGATGACATTCGCTTGTTGCGAAGCACCCATCCCCAAATTGCTAACCAAATGATGAACCTGGAACCCTACTATTTAGTGTCCAATCAACCCAGTATCAACCGAGATATGTCGATTGTCACCGGGATAGATACGGAATTAGAAGACATTTGCGAAAAGATAGTCGAGGCGTTGGGCAATAATACTGAACTATTAGAGTCAGTGGAAATATTAAGCGAAACCCACTATCACCAACTCCCAGAAAAGGCGATTCAACGTTTGGGTATCCAACCTGATCAAAAAAATCTTCTTGTGCGGATGACTCTGCGGAGTTTACATTCGTCAATTCCGAATCAGAAAGCCAATATCCTCCGCGATTTGGTTTACAACATGATTCATCAGGGTGAATAAAGTTAGGAGGTGCGGAGTTATGAGTTTTAAATTCCGCGCCTCCTAACTCTTAATCTCCACTCCTCGCATCGCCAAAAGCGCCGTCCCATAAGCCGCTTCCGTATTTACTGGACGCAGTATAGGAACCTGCAAATTCCGTCTTCTAATCGCTGTCCAAGTATCATTCGCCGCACCACCTCCAGCTGTGTAAACACCGCTTAACTTATCTGCGCCAAGTTGCTGTAACAACTCATACCCTCGTGCTTCTATCCGGGCGATCGCTTCCAGCAAACCATGTAAAAATTCCACTGGATTATCTGGACGTGGTTCCAATCGCGGTGGTAGATTGGGGTCGTTAATCGGAAAGCGATCGCCTGTTTTCAACAAAGGATAATAATCCAGCTTGCTTTCTTTCGCCGCGTCAATCTCACGGCTAAGGCTTTCTAACTCAGCATTTGTGAAAAATTGCCGTAACACTGCACCCCCAGTGTTAGAAGCACCGCCAACAAGCCACAAATCCCCCAGGCGATGGCTATAAATTCCGTATCGCGCATCTTCAACGCGCTTTTGACTCAACAGCTTCAGTACTAGCGTCGAACCAAGGGAAGTCACGGCTTCACCCCTGCATTTTGCACCACTAGCGAGAAAAGCGGCAATACTATCAGTCGTACCAGCGCACACCAAACAATCACGACGCAAACCGAATTCAGCCGCAATCTCCGGACGTAATTGAGCGCTCGCACTACCTGGAGTTACTACTTTAGGTAGATGAATCGATATTTGTAGCTTCTCCAACCATTCTGGGTATCTTAAATTTTCAACGTCATAACCCAGCTTTAAAGCGTTGTGGTAATCTGTAATACCCAACTGCCCATGCAATAGAAACGCCAGCCAGTCTGCCTGATGCAGTAAAAATCTAGCTTCTGCGAAAGAGGGTAATTGGGACATCCACAGAAGTTTGGCAAGGCTGGAGGTTGCACTTAATACTGTATGATTTGCGGGTGCTATGTTTCGCAAGCGTTCCAGCATCACTGCACCCCGCGCATCATTGTACAGCAGCGGGGCATCTACAGGCTTTCCAGAGGCATCGCACAGCAAGACAGTGGAAGAAGTGCCATTAATAGCGATCGCCTTAATTTCTCGCCGCAATTCTCCTGTGATTTGCGATAGGCAAGTAAATAAAGCTGTTTTCCAGCAAGTCGTCAAGTTAGAAGCTGACATTTCCAGAGGATACCGCACCTCTGTTTGCACTGTTCCTTCCGCGTCAATTACCACACCCCGTGCGCCAGAAGTCCCAAAATCTATACCCAGATAACAAAACATAGATTAATATATTTTTTTAATAAATTTTGATAAACGACAAATGACCAATGACTACTTTTTGTAACAACTTATTCCACAATCTTGGCAAAACAGGGAAAAGTAGTAAACGTGATCAAAATGAGATTAGGAGATTTCAGACCATGTCCATATCAGATACTCAAGTCTACATAGCTCTAGTTGTAGCGCTGATTCCAGGAGTTCTGGCTTGGCGTTTAGCAACAGAACTTTACAAATAAGCCGCCCCATACTCTAAATGAAGGTGGTTTCCTTAGTCTGAAAAGTAGCTCAAATTGTTGTAAATTTGCTTTTCAGGTCTAAACCATCGATGAAAATTTTTGAGTTAAAGGCGGTGGTAGACATCGTTTCAGCTTGTTTAGGGTAAATCAAAAGACTTAGCGTGACGCAACTGTGCAGCCCACAATGGGTTGCACAGTCTCAAAAAGCTCATAATCCTGGCAGTATGGGTAAAGTTTCCAGACATTTGCGGCTTAATACCGTCGTAAATTGTCGGCAACCTACTACGTACGTATGCCAGGTTTATTTTTAACTGTTAACACACGTGTAGCAATCCCGAAAAAATGAAGTAATATGGCAGCTAAATCAAACCGTAATTAGTCCTGGTCAGGTTTTTACGGTACGTCCCTTCAATCAGTAAGGTTATTTTTAACACCATGAATGCAGTTCAACCGTCCAGACCCCCGCTACAGCCTATACAAAAACGTCGGATTGCTCCTAGACCACGACGCCATCTTCGCCAACGTTCTTATCAGGTGATGGCACTGGAAACCACGGCAAAGATAGGTGTTAATGTTGTCATTTCAGTCGCCGCTGCATCTGCTTTGGTACAACTTTTGCCTTATCACTGGTTACAACAAGACAAATTAAGAGAAATCGGCACTGAACTTAAATTGATGGAAGCACGTGTCAACGGTTTGCAAGCAGAATTTAGCCGTAACTTCGATCCGCGCCAAACTAAAAGTATTATGCAACAACAAGCATATCGATTTGACCCTAGCCAGCGTCAAGTT
Organism: uncultured bacterium; assembly: GCA_964245695.1. Lineage (GTDB taxonomy): Bacteria > Cyanobacteriota > Cyanobacteriia > Cyanobacteriales > Nostocaceae > Hassallia. Next base: position 13,085 of record CAXTNZ010000049.1, read on the forward strand.
GTGATTATGAATAAAGATGGCACAGAAGTTGAACAACCATCGTCACGCTAATAACCAATAGCTAATAGTTAATAGCTATTCGTTGGAAAACTATATAGTTGTCATCTATTAGCTGTTAGCTAAATATTTTTGCTTTCTTATAATTAAGAATTAAAAATTATTTCTGAAAATTCACTCATTTTTTGGGATTACCTGCATAACATCTAGCTATTTTTTTTATACAACCGAACGCAACTTAAATGTAAGATTGGATATACGTAAAAATTAATAGACACGCTTTATTCCGCAATGCCCGATTGCCAATGCCCTCGCAACCCAACAATGCCTAGTAGTCTGTCACACCAACTTTGAGCAGCTTGTAATGATTTTTTGGTAGTGAGGACTTTAGTCCTCGTATTTTTGAGGGCTGAAGCCCACACTACGAGCTTATCAAAGTTCCTGTGGTGGACTATTAGCATCAAGCGATCGCTATTGCCCTAAGCATTACATATTCACATCATTTTACAATCTCTTGTTGCATAAGAGCGTTTTTTATATATAATGATAATCTTTATCATATAATAGAGGCGATCGCTTTTGCAACAAGCAGTTGATGAAAAGGCTTCTTTCTCACCTCTGAAGTATAAATTTAACTCACACAGGTAAGTAATGGATTTATTTTCACGAACTACACCCAAAGCAGACAAAGCAAAAATTGAGCAAATCAAAACTTGGATTTATTAACTATTGAAGATAGATTCAGATATCTCTATTTCTATCATTCAACTATGCTGTACTGAAGTTGACTGTCCCCCATTAGAAACAGTCATTGCAGTCATGACAACTGCAATTAAGCAGTACGACATTCATAAGTCGATAGACGATATTAACTGCACAGATATTACTGAAGCAATACATCTATATAAAGAGTAATTTTCTGACGTTAGTGAAATAAATCAAGCCATAAATATGACTAACATAGCAATTAAAACCCAAACCAACTCTGAGATACTCGACATTCCTAAGCGGGGAATGCCAGTCACAATTATTACCGGATTTTTAGGAAGTGGTAAAACCACGTTGCTTAACCAAATTCTCAAGAATAAGCATGACTTAAAAGTTGCCGTCCTCGTAAACGAATTTGGTGACATCAATATAGACAGTCAGTTGCTCGTATCAATGGATGAAGATATGGTATAACTGAGCAATGGCTGTATTTGTTGTACAATTAACGATGGCTTGGTTGATGCTGTTTATCAAGTTTTAGAACGAGAAGATAACATCGATTATTTAGTAATTGAAACTACTGGTATTGCCGATCAACTACCGATTATCCTTACCTTTCTCGGTACAGAACTTCGAGATTTAACTAAAATCGATTCTATCATAACTGTGGTAGATTCCGAGGCGTTTACCCCGGAACATTACGAAAGTGATGCAGCATTAAAACAAATAACTTATGCAGATGTGATTCTGCTGAATAAGGCTGACCTCGCAACTCAAGAAAAGTTGGAGGAATTGAAAGCTTATATTCAGGATATGAAAGGGGGAACCAGAATTTTGCATACTAGATACGGTGAAGTAGCGTTACCTTTAATTTTAGATGTGGATTTGACTCCAATAGATGAGTATACTTCTAAAATTCAAGAAGATACTCACGAGCATCATCATCATCATGATCATGAGCATCATCACCATCACTCCAATCATTTAAAAAATGATGGATTTGTTTCTGTATCTTTTCAAAGCGATCGCCATGCGTGATATCCACAAGTTTCAAACATTCCTTAACGATTATTTGCCAGAAAATGTCTTTCGTGCTAAAGGTCTACTTTGGTTCAGCGACAGCGAATTAAGGCATGTTTTTCAACTTAGTGGACTACGTTATCAATTAGATGCAGATGAATGGAAAACTCAACCGAAAAATCAATTGGTTTTAATAGGTAAACATCTGGATAATAGCAAAATTCACTCTTTACTGAACGGATGTTTAGTATAATCTGATAATGATTATCATTATCTAAAAATGGAAAATACTCCGCCATCCTTACCTAGTAAAATTGACTTAGCAATTATCGGTGCTGGTCCTCATGCATTAACATTGGTAACTCACTTGCTGCAAAAGCGGCAAAGTCTGCAAGGTAAGTTTCTCGTGTTTGACCCTAGGGCGTGTTTTCAAACTCGTAATATCCTAGATTAGAGTATAGCGATCGCAGTTCGTGTATGTTGATGAGTCGAGGGGACTTAAGTACAGAACAGTGGGAACGGTTAAAACCGTTACTACCTCCGCTAAAACCCCAAACTGGTAAGCCAAATAATGACCACCGCACGGTGATCAATGGCATCCTATGGATATTAAGAACCGGGGCACCGTGGCGAGATATGCCAGAACGTTATGGACGCTTTTAAAGTATCGCAACACGCTTTTATCGATGGCAAAAAGCCGGAATTTGGAACCAAATTTTAGAGCATCTGCAAGCGATCGCCGATCAACAAGGAAGGCACGCAGGGGAAGTTCACTATGTAGATGGAACTGTTGTACGTGCTCATCAACACGCTGCGGGTGGAAAAAAAGGGGCGTTCGCGTAGCGTCTCGAAGAGAAGAAGACCAAGCATTAGGACGTTCTCGTGGTGGATTTAGTACCAAAATACACATTCGCTGTGAGGGAAAAGGCAAACCAATAACTTTTATCTTGACTCCTGGTCAGCGTAACGAGTCAATTTTTCTGGAACAATTGATGGAACAAGGAGCAGTCAAACGTTTGAGTCGAGGTCGTCCACGTATACGCCCTTTCCGATTGGTTGGAGACAAAGGCTATACAGGTCGTCGAATACGTAATTACTTACGCCACCGTGGTATTCGTCTTACCATCCCACGACTCTCAAATGAGCCACGTCGAGGTCCCTTTAGTCGTGAAATCTACCGCCAACGCAACATTGTTGAACGCGCTATCAACCGACTCAAACAATTTCGACGTATTGCTACCCGATATGAAAAATTAGCTACAAATTATACAGCCATGATTACACTCGCCTCGATTGTTTTGTGGTTATAGTTTGAAAACACGCCCTAGTGGTAAGTGGATGAGTCGTTGGAATCAACAATTTGCGGCTTTGGAAATTCCCCATTTGCGATCGCCTGCCGTTCATCATCCCGACCCAAATCATTTTGGCTTGCGTAAATTTGCTGAGAAACGCTCAACTGAATTACACGTACCTTATGATTTGCCCGGAACTCAGCTATTTGCAGATTTTTGTCAAGATGTAATTCAGCGCTTTGCATTGCAAGAGCTAGTAATTGCCGGCTTGGTAACTCGCATTGAACCTTTGCCTCACCTAATTCATCCTCGCTTGCGTTTGTGGTTGCAAGATGGACAATGAATAATTGCACGGCGGGTGGTATTTGTTACCAGAACTCGATTCTTTTGTAGCATTAGAACGAGTACTTTCTTCAGGGGCAGATGTACTATTTTGCGGTCATACTCATGTTCCTTATGTGCGTACTTTAGATGCCGGAAACTTACAAATTCGCGTTAAAAGTGAAGGCAAAGAAGAGGAAATTAGTTTTAATGCACCTTTAAAGCGAATTGTCAATGTTGGTTCAGTGGGAGAACCTAGACATGGACGATGTTTGGCAACTTATGTAATTTATGACACCGACTCTCAGCAAGTTACGCTGCGAGAAGTTCCTTACGACTACCAAAAAACTTGTGCAGCGATTATCGAAAAAGGCTTACCAGCAATTTTCGCATGGCGTTTAGCGCAAGGATTGGAATATGCAGAAAAAGCTGACGATCCGACTCATGTTTGTAATAGGTAATGGGTTTTTGAAGAGGGGAAAAGGGTAAAGGGGAAATGCTCAATTACCAATTCCCAATTAGCAAATAACAACTAACAAAATCATATGAAATGGGCAATTTTGAGTGGAATCGAAGGTAATTTAGGGGCTTATGAAGCTGTTTTGGCGGATATTAAACGTCAAAGTCGCTCGATAGAAGTATTGTATATTCTTGGTGATTTAGTTGGACCAACACGAGAATCTGAAGAGTTGGTGGAACGGATGCGTAAACCCTTCAAGGGAGAATTAGAACCTCTCGTTTGTAAGGGATGGTGGGAAGAGCAATGTTTAATTTTACACGGTCTTGCTGCTAACGGTGAACCGACTGAGTTGTTAGAGAAATATGGAGGAGAAACGGTAAAATTATTGTGGGAATCTGTTTCACGCCAGACAGTGCAATGGATTAGAAACTTGGATTTTGGCTTCTTTGAACTCGATTGTTTGTTAATTCACGGAACAAGCGTATCTGTGAGCGAAAAATTAACACCAGAAACTTCGCCAATTATTATGTGCGATCGCCTGTCCCGAATGCAAGCCAATAACTTATTCTGTGGTCGTTCTGGTTTATCCTTTCAATACCAACTACAAGCAGGTTCCATCAGCACAGCAGTCACCACCCTTGATAGTCAAGCTTATAGTAGCGCCATAAAAATGACCCCAAGTCAAGTTATTGGCGTAGGTAATGTAGGACGCACTCCTTACGAAGCAACCTACACCCTCCACAACCCAAACGCAAATCAAGTCGAATTCAAAACTGTCCGCTACGGACAAAGCAAAGGTTTTGCAGTCAACAAAATTAAAGCAATTTCAAATTAGACAGGACTTACGCAAAAACCCTTTGCAACTCTTATTCCTTCGTGTCCTTCGTGTCTTCTCCTTCGGAGACGCCAACGGCGAACGTGGTTCGTTTTTCCGTTACCTGTGCGTAAGTCCTAAGTGCAAATCCGACAAACACCTAAATAGTACAACGACAACTATCCAAAAGCGCGTTGAGTTTCCTTTTCACATTCCACGGATTTCGACCTATCAGCAAAGCCACAATCACCGCTTCATCAGGATTTCTTCCAGTCCGCTTCACAGAGCGCGATCGCATCAAAAACCGAATCGACGAACATAGCGATCGCCAATTTTCACAAACCAGATTTGTGCATTTGGACACCGAGCTTCAAGACGCATCGAAGCCACTGACTTCATTGATGTCCATTTCCCATGCACCTGTCTCAATGTTGATCGCCACAATCTTACCATGATTGCCTGCAACGAGCGTGCGATCGCACTTGAGAAAAGTAGATTTCGTCACGGCGCAAAAGCAAATTCTTCTTTGCTGTAGCGGGGTTGTCTTACTGCCATAATATTGTTCGGTTAAACCTGAATCGCATCAAAATTACTCTTATTCTATTCCATACTGCTAACTCAAACCAAAAAATATTTTATGATAAATATTATCATTATCTGTAAACCGACAGTAGAAGTTCTCTTGAAAATGGCAGTTTCTCAAGCCGCTGCCGGGTCAGATATGGTCGCACCTTCTGATATGATGGATCGTAGAATCGGGGCAATTCGCAAAGCACTAGATGCCGAAGGATACATCAATGTGCGGATTCTCGCCTACTCTGCAAAATACGCTTGTGCATATTACGGACCATTTCGGGATGCATTAGATTCTGCACCCAAGTTGGGCGATAAAAAAACTTACCAAATGGATAAAGTCTCTTTCTTTGCGCCTTTGCGCCTTTGCGTGAAATAATATTCCAGCAAGAAGTCTAATTAATAATAAAAAAGATTATTTCCCTCTCCTTAACAACCGTAACGGCTGCAAATTCTTCGCCATATCTGGACGAGTCAAAATTCCTTGAGAGGGACTTAATAGCAATGCTAGAACAAATAAGCTAGAAACAACTAATACAATCGCTGCTCCTGACAGCACATTTAAATAGTAGCTGATATACATACCCGCTATACTGCTAATTATACCAAAAATTGCCCCTAACATCATCATTTGGTGTAATTCTTTAACTAATAGATAAGCCGTGATAGCCGGACCAATTAACAAAGAAACTACCAACACCACACCCACAGCTTGCATACTAGCAATGATAGTAAGGGTGATGGCAGAAATTAAGCCAACGTGAATTAAGTTTACAGGTAATCCGATAGCTTGAGCCGCTAAAGAGTCGAATGTGTAAAATAGCAACTCTTTGTAAAATAGCTTGACACCCAGCAAAACAATAACAGTAATAATTAAAGTCCGCCAAACATCAGATTCAGTAACTCCTAAAATATCACCAAAGAGAAAGTGATGTAAATCAAGTTTGCTTTTTAATAGAGTAATCAGCATAATTCCCAACGCCAAAAACCCAGAGAAAACCATCGCCATCGCAACATCTACTTTGACACGCGATTGAGATTGAATCCAAGCAATAATCAAGGTGCTGAGTGTACCAGAAATGAACGCACCAAAGAAAATATCGACACCGAAAAAAAAGGCGATCGCTAAACCCGGTAAAACTGCATGAGCAATTACATCTCCCAACAAACCCATGCGTTGCACAATCAAATAACTACCGACAACTGAACACAAAACCCCCAACATAATCGCCGTAAATAGAGCATTCCGCATAAATTCAAAATCAAGCGGTTCCAACAGCAAATTCAACATCAAATTATTTCCCGTTGCAACAAAAATACTCCATCACCATAAGCTTATTGAATATTATTAGTAGTAATTACCTCGGCGCGAGAACCATCAGCAATAATTGTTTTATTTAATAATAAAAATCTGTCATATCTTCGAGAAGTTTCACCTAAATCATGACCGACAACCAGCAAAGTTTTACCTTCCGATTTCAGTTCGTTAAAAACTTCAAAAATTATCGCTTCCGTTTTTTTGTCAACACCGACAAATGGCTCATCAAAAAAGAATAACTCAGCTTGTTGAGCAAGCGATCGCCCTAAAAATACTCGTTGCTGCTGTCCCCCCGACAATTCCCCAATTTGACGCTTTCGCAACTCCCACATCCCAACTCGCTCTAAAGCTGCTCTCACTATTTCTTCAGATTGACGAGAGTGCGAGCGAAACCAACCTGTATGACGAGTCCGAGACATCATCACCACATTCAAAACTGTTATCGGATAATCCCAGTCAATTTGACTTCTCTGAGGTACATAAGCAACTTGTGCTAGATGCTGTTTTAAAGAACCGTTACGAAACTTAACTACCCCACTTTCACAGGGAATCAACCCCAGAATCGCCTTCACCATCGTGCTTTTACCCGCACCATTGGGACCTATCACACCGACGATTTGCCCAGGTTCTAGGCGAAAACTGACGTTAGAAACCGCAGAAACGCCTCTGTAGTTGACAGCTAGATGACGAACTTCTAACATGATTATCCATGTTTATGATAATCATTATCATAAACAAAAAAGTTCGTCCACTCCAAGAAAAAATGTTACAAAATCTACACATAAAAAGCATTGCTGTATTGGCACTTACCCTTGGCTTACTAGGATGCGGAGCTACACCACCAACAAGTCAACAGAATACCACTTCAACAGAAAACGCTTCTAGTGTTCCAACGTCCACTCCCGCAGCCGCTAAGAGCGAAGTCCCGTTAGTTGTGGCAACTAACACTGTAGTGTGTGACTTAACAAAGCAAATTGCTGCGACTACTGTTAATCTTAAATGCCTGATTGACCCTGGTGCCGATCCTCATGTTTACCAGCCCAAGCCAGATGATCGCAAGGCAATTGAACAAGCTAAGTTGATTGTATACGGCGGCTATGACTTTGAACCTGAGTTAATTAAGTTAATTAAAGCAACTTCCAACCCAGCTACCAAAGTCGTAGTCGATGAACTTGCGGTTCCCAACCCGCAAAAGTTTCAGGAAGACGGCAAAACTGTCATCGATCCCCACGTTTGGCACAATGCCCAAAATGGCGCAGCAATAGCGAAAGTGATTGGTGACAGCTTGAATAAATTAAAACCTGAAAATAGTCAAATTTCTAGTGATAATACGGAAAAGGTAATCGGGGAAATTAGCCAAATAGACACTTGGATTAAATCACAAGTTGCCACAATTCCCCAGAAATCACGCAAGCTGATAACTACTCACGATGCTTTAGGTTACTACGCTTCATCTTACGGAATTCCTGTAGAACAAGCGCTAGGGGGTATTAGTACCGAAGAAGCACCAACAGCAACAAGGGTGAGTGCATTGGTGAAAGACATCAAAAAAGTCGGTGTACCAACGATTTTTGCGGAAAAAACAATTAATCCCAAGCTAATTACAGCGGTAGCCAAAAACGCCAATGTTAAGGTTTCCGAACGAGAACTATACGCCGATGGTTTGGGGGAAAAGGGAAGTGAGGGCGAGACTTACCAAAAGATGCTTATTGCCAATACACAATCGATTGTTGAGGGGTTGGGAGGCAAATACACGCCCTTTCCAGCGAAGTAATTTGTAGTAAGCACTTCAGTGCTTAAAATAGGCGTTTTAACGCCTACTACGTTTCTTAAGAACACAGCAACTCGCCCAACCAATTTTCGACTTGTAAACGCAAGCGCCAGCTAGGTTCGTCCTTACGAGTGTTTTTTGCTGGTAGTTGATTCAAAGCGCGGCGATAATCAGCGAGCGCACAATTCCAATCGCCCCAAAGATGATAAGTTCTGCCTCGTTCAGCTAAAATATGGTCTTCGAGTTGACCGAAAAGCAATGCTACCTCAAAACTGTCAATTGCTTCTTCGTATTGTCCCAAATCACGTAAGGTAATGCCTCGGTTAATCTGTGCCCGAACATGGCTGGGGTGCAAATCAATCGCCCGATCATAGTCGGCGATCGCCGATGTTAATTCTCCACAAGCCGCGTAGTAATTTGCGCGATTGTTATAAGCGCTAGCCAGCTTGGGGTTGAGGTGTAGTGCTTTGTTGTAATCCCAAAACGCTTTTTGTCTTTCACCACTTTGAAAATAAATCAGCCCCCGGTTATTGTAGTCTACGGCATTGTGGGGATGACGGTTGATGAGTTGACTTAGCAGGGCGATCGCTTCGGTGTAATCTCCGATTTGGGCTAACCTCAAAGCACAAGAGCGTAAATAACTGTCTTCAAAAGCAGATTCCCCGCTACTGTTAGCCTGATGCTGTTGAGCGCTTACTGTGTTATTTAAAACTTTTTTATTTAAGTAATTTTGCTCAGTTTCAGATGCTAAAAATGGGTTTGTATTCATATTTTCCTGCTTGAGCCTCTAGCTCTGTAAGATCAATTTATAGTTTTCTTGTGAAGAGTGGTTTTGTCCCTGTGTCACTTGTTAAGGTGTCTATGAGTACTTGGAGGCAAGTACCAAGAACAAGTGGGAGTGTTCGCCTTACACCAACAATTGATGCTCCAACCTGATAATAGATACTTCATCCCTAAGTCGAATTCCAGAAATAGCTTTCTATTAATCTCATCGACTAGTCAATTGGTAAGAGCGACAACTTGGTAGAATGCCAATAAGCCATTCCGGTGGGACTGGCGGGTACTGGGGAATGTGAAAACTCCGAATCGAACTTAAGAACCCTTCTTTTTCAACGGCTTTAGAGGAACCTAAAAACCTCGACGGTTTATTATTCCCAGAAAATTTGCGTTCATTCACATCAATGAATAAATTTTTGCCAGCAAAGTAAGAATTTTCTTTCCAGTACCCAAGTTCTGAATCTGACTTTTAAGTTAAGAGCGAATATTTTCTGATGACAACTGCAATTTCTTACCCCAACGCTCCCGATTTAGCTGCTGATGATTACATCGTTATCGGCTTAGCAACCTGCTTCATCAAAGAAGATGGAGAAGTTCATCAAGTCGAAGTTATAGAACCTATTCCCTCTGCGGCTTTAGAAGCAATTTTTAAAGGTATTCCGACTTCATATAAGTTGGCTTGTGGGACAACTTTAGGATCTGTGCTTGACGGAGATACACCCCTCTTGCCGGCTGGCTTTTCCGAGTCGGCTCAATTTGGCGAGGAATTTGTGCCCAGAGCATATGCAGCCGCTCGCACCTACAAGCGTCGTGAAGTCGCCAAATCCCTGATTCCTGTGGGTACAACCTACACAGAGTTTCAGTATTCCACCGATCGCAAGCGGGTGCTAAATGCCAAGCGAGTTGTCACCAAGGATGACAACGTGAAACAACACTCCCACACGCACAAAGTTCTTTAATTTTTGGTAATTATGTTGAAACTTTACGGCGGCGAGCGCAGTCGGGCATCAATTGTCCATTGGTATCTAGAGGAACTAAGTGTTCCCTATGAGTTTGTGAAGCTTGATATGCAGGCTGGGGAACACCGCCAGCCTGCATATCAAGCAATTAACCCGATGGGGAAAGTCCCAGCAATTGTAGACGGAGATTTTCAGCTTTGGGAATCAGGAGCAATTTTGCTGTATCTCGCCGACAAGTATGGCAAAATGCCACCTTCAGTGGAGGAACGCGCAAAAATTGCCCAGTGGGTGTTATTTGCCAATTCCAGCTTGTCTACAGGAATTTTTGTAGAAGCTAATCGAGAGCGAGAAATACCACGCTTGATGACTCCTCTAAATGAAATTTTAGAGCAGCAACCTTTTATACTAGGCAATGAATTCACCGTTGCTGATGTAGCAGTGGGATCTGTTCTGGGTTACATTCCCATAATGCTCAAGCTAGATTTGAGCGCTTACCCAGCTGTGTTCAACTATATCAAGCAGATAGCTAATCGTCCGGGGTTTCAAAAAAGTATCGGGGGACGCACTTGATTCGGTTGTTGGTTGATAAAAAACACGGTCCTCCGCGCCTCCTGAGTACGGGCGGGGGAACCCCGCCCCTCCATTGGGCGCCTCCTAAATACATTTAACGATAGTTCGTAAATTGCAGGGCTACAGGGTAGTCTTCTTGCTTCAACCGCTGAATCACAGTTTGCAAGTCATCTTTATCTTTAGCGCTAACTCGTACCGCATCGCCTTGAATTGACGCTTGTACTTTTTTAAATTCGTCGCGAATCAATTTAGAAATTTGCTTGGCAATTTCCTGGCTAATGCCTTTTTTGAGTTTGATTTCTTGACGCACGCGGTTTCCGCTGGCTGATTCAACTTTGCCAAAATCAAAGATTTTTTGAGAGAGACTGCGCTTGGCGGCTTTTTCGCGCAGGATGGTGTGTACAGACTCCAAGGTAAACTCGCTGTCGGTGCTGATGGTGATGTTTTCTTCACCTAATTCGACAGTAGTTTGAGAATCTTTGAGGTCATAACGGCTTTTGACATCTCGGACAACTTGATCGACAGCGTTGACTAATTCTTGTCTGTCAAAGTCGCTGACAACATCAAATGAATAGTTAGAAGCCATAGAACATTTTGGATTAGGGATTAGGGATTAGGGACGCTTGGACTGGGGACGCTTGGACTGGTGACTGGTGACTGGTGACTTTAATGAGGGGACTCATGTTAAAGGGTAAAGGGTAAAGGGAAGAAAAGAAAGTTTTTTTATTCCTTTTCCCCTTCCCCTTTTCCCTTTCCTCCTGCCCAATGCCCCATGACCGTCCCATGCCCAATTAGCTAACTTGAATGATGCTCAGGTACATAAGAGTACCCCAACTGAGGGAGCCAACAGCAAACATGAGCGATCGCAAAAGCGGTATATTCAAAATATAAAAAATTGAGTATAGCAACCGAGCCGCAACAAAGGCGATCGCCGCGACTACTGCGATAGGAGAATTAACACCCGTTACGTATGCCATTAAAGCTGCGGCAGCAAAAATCATAAATCCTTCAAAAGAATTCTGATGTGCCCAGGTAGCTCTTTGCGCGTATGGTGGTAGTTTATCAAACATAGCGCGGGGAGCAGACTGATCGTATCCCACACGCGTCCTAGCATAAGCCACCACCAAAAACGGCAGATAAATTAGCACCGCAGCGGCTGCGATACAGTACAAAAAAATAGTCATTAGTTATTAATCAAGGGTCAAGGGTCATTAGTCATTAGTCAATGGTCATTAGTCAAACAAAAAAGACCAAGGACAAATGACAAATGACAAATGACTAATCGAAGTAAAACAGCGTCACCACTTTTCTTTGTTCTTCTGCCTCACCACAAGTTTGCAACAAAGTGCGACTGTCGTGAAAAGCAAAACAAATCAATTGTTGACAACGAGAAACAATTTCCTTATTACACAGGTAACTAGCTTCAGCAAGAGACAGATGATCGTTACTGGGATTTTCTACCAGATGCATTACCTGTTCTAGTTGCTGTCGCGATTCATTGGGCTGGCGTTCCAAGCTTTGGGGTAGAATCACCGTTAATAAATTGGGGTCAGCCCGCATTGCTCCCCGGATGGCAGCTGAATTGGTACCTGTAGCACCAGAGGTGATGATGCGATTACCTGATAAAACCAGGGCATAGGTCATCATCTCAATAAGGCTCTGATGCGTAATCGGGACGTGGCGCGAACCCAACAAGGCGATTCGTTTAGAACCTGTTTGCTGGATTGTCGCCAGTTCTTGGGCTAATGTATCGAGGTTAATAAGGTCTATAGACTGACTCAAAGATGGACAGAATCAGATTAAACAACCCAGATATTCTACCAAACAGAGTGTATATACGAATCTGCTTCTGGTAGAACATTGCTACAATTTTTTGCTCGCTCAATTTAATAGCTGGGTTACTTCTTCACACCAAACCAGCCAATTCGTTTCATAACGAATGCCATTAAGGAGAGTCAGGTACTGAAACTTTTCTGCTTGTGGTAGTTGTTGAGGATTCTCAAAGCACCGCTGTCTTGGACTCTAGCTGGCGCTGCTGCAAATTTTTGTATGTGCTCACCGCCGAATTATGACACTTTTGCAAAAATGGTATATTAAAGCTGCGGTGGTTCACTGGGAGCAAGCAGACAGCAGCCTACCAAACGCGTTGGAGGCTCACCGCTGCATAGTAACATTTATGTCATTTCACCCGCCTATCTCATCCCTCACCCGCTCACTTGGAGTGCAAAATTCCCGAACCATCGTCACCTGAATATTATCGGATTGCCACTACATCCCCGGAAAAAAGTGCCCCGCATGTTGGAACAAAGCTACTTTTAGGGCAAAGCCAAAGCTGGATTTAAACCGAGTTGAGATAACAAACGGTTAAGGTCAAAATGTTGAGCCATCAGTTGCCTAATGCACTGAACTTTAATTGGTTCGTGGACGCGCACTTGACCAAAAGTGCGGTCAACAATTTCTACAGTGGTCAAGGTATCAAGGTCTACCGACAAAATGGGTATTTCTAGTTCTTCAGCGCGATTGAGGATGAAGGGGGGAGGTGGAAGTTGTCCGGTAAGGATCAGACATTGGGTGGAAGTTTCCAAAGCTGCTTGTTGAATTTCCACGCGATCGCCTCCTGTCACCACCGCCATATTCCGGCGTTTGCGGAAATACTTCACCGCCGCGTTGACATTCATCGCGCCAATTGCTAAGCTTTCCACCATTAAATCCAGGCGATCGCTTCTACAAAGAACTTCGGCATTTAACTGGTTTACCAGTTCGCCAACGCTGACACTACGTAGTAACTCATTTTTGGGCAGCATTCCTAGTACGGGAATACCTTGTTTTTCCAACAATGGACGCAACAGAGTATCAACTGCTTCTAGTTTGGCTGTGGGGATATCGTTGAGGACAACACCAATCAAGCGATCGCCTACAAGCTGCTTAGCAGACAATAGCGCCTCAACTGAAAGCAGCGATTTGTAGCGGCATACCAACAGTACAGCAGCATCCACAACATCAGCTACTTGCAGCAAAGACAAGTTAAACAAATTGCCTTCTGACAAATCACCAGCACCCTCCAGCAATACTAAATCCCCGCCCAAAATTTGCAAATATTGCTGTGCTAGTGACTGTCGATAATCAGTTTTGTCTTCGCCACGTAAGCGTTTTTGTATAGCTACTTCATTCAAAGCTAATAAAGTGGGTGCAATGCGGTTTTTTTGTAGCTTGAGGCTGTTGGCAATAAACTGGACATCTTCATCAACCACGGTTCCTTCAGATTCACTAAAACACGTACCTAGCGGTTTGCCGTAGGCAATATCTAATCCTTTTTGCTGTAGCTGATGCGACAAACCCAGAACTGTAGCAGATTTCCCACTGTAACTCTCGGTTGATCCAATCAGCAAATACTTAGCGGATTTTGGCACACATGCACTCCTAATTTCAAAAGTAAGAAGAAAAAAGCTGGGCGTCTCCTAATTTTAGGTCGAAGTTTGCGCTCAAGGTTGCTACCAAACTCGCTTATACGAGTGATTGCCCAACTCGCAATAAGTCTTTCTAGCTCAAAATAGCCTCTTTTTCTGGCAAAGTTGCCAAAACTAAGAATTATTGAGTCATATTTCCCCGCTTTGCCTGATTTATTCATCTATTCGCAGTAGCTTGCGGTAAAATCCTTGGGAAAAATCCATCACGCGATGGCGCTTATAATTTTCCATAACTTCGATTAAAAAATTAATGAACTCGAAGCTTGCCATCATCAGTTCATAACTTAACTCAGCGTTGCCATCAAACTGTAGTCGGCAGCGGGTTAGGTCTGAGGGCAGGGTTGCAATATTCCAAGTAGCGACAAAGGGAACATGTTCACTGCCTTCTATTTTGCGTTTTCCCTCCAAAACGCCTTTTTGATAAAGACTAATGGCATAGCGCAAGAAATCGCGCTTGCTGCCTTGAACGTAAGGTAAGTAGACGCTTGCTTGTTGTTGAGTGGCGGGCTGGAGTTGCTCAAAAGACATAATTTAGTACTTCTCAAGTTAGTTGACAACCAGAGATGTTGTTAGATATTGATAGTGTTCCCAAAAAATTGTCACGTATCACACACTTTGCCAAAAAGATGGGGAGACAAGGGCAACGAACGGGTGTGGGGACTATTAATTCTTGACTATTGAGTCTTGACTATTGTCTCTTGACTCTTGACTATTAAAGATGTCTTAAGGAAAACAAAGCGTGGGTTTACACTATGGCTCCACTGGTTGCAAATTACTACTTGACCTATCGCTGTAATGCCCGCTGTCACTTTTGTAACATTTGGGCATTAGAGCCAGGAAAAGAAGCTGATTTTGAGACAATTAAGCGGAATTTACAAGATTTACGCCGCTTAGGTACTAAATATGTAGACTTTACCGGCGGCGAACCTTTATTGCGACATGATGTCGGGGAGATTTATACAGAAGCAAAACGTCAAGGTTTTTATACCAGCATGACGACCAATACAATTCTGTATCCGAAAAAAGCTAAAGAAATTCAAGGGTTAGTAGACTTTTTGAATTTCTCTTTGGATGGTGCAGATGCGGAAACTCACGATCAGTCACGCGGTGTGAAAATTTTCGATAATTTGGTGGAGTCGGTAGCGATCGCTCAATCTTTGGGAGAATACCCGGTACTAAATCATACCGTCACCGCCCAAAATTACGATCGCATTCAAGAAGTGGCAATATTGGGACAAAAACTCAATGTTCGAGTTTGGCTGAACCCCGCTTTTACCGCCTATGACCACTACAACTCGTCGAAGAATCCCACCCCGGAAATGGTAGCGGCAATCGAATCTGCTGCTAAGAAATATAAAAATGTCGGGTACAATAAGGCTGCACTGGCTTTTATTGAAGCTGGGGGCAATAACACTGAAAATCCCCGCTGTAAGGCGGTGGATGCTGTTATTGCGATTTCTCCCAATGACGAACTGCTGCTACCTTGTTACCACTTTGCCCAAACCGGAGTTCCTATAAACGGACGGCTTTACGAGCTATATCGTGAGTCGGAAGAGGTGGAAAAGTATCGCCAATCTCAAGGTAAGCTTAAGGTGTGTGAAGGTTGCACAGTTTGGTGTTACCTGATACCCAGCTTCTTTATGGGTGTAGATAAATACTGGTTGTTGAATCAAGTAACCTATGCCAGCGAATTCCTGGCCCGAAAACGATTCCTACAACGAGCTTGATCCGCTCAACTCCTTGTTTTCTGACCTATCAGCAGATGAGGAGTTAGAGGAAGAAGAGGTAGAGACCGATCCTGTGTCTCTACCATCCCGGTTTCAAGGTCGTAGACAAAAAGCTGCTCTAGTTTTGACTGTAGTCTGGAGCGGCACTATCGCCCTGCATTTAGTTTCTTGGGGTTCTTTGTTCGTACTAGGACTGACTACCATCTTAGGGATTCACGCCCTTAGGGTGGTATTTGCTAGACCGGGTAAAGAACATTTGGCTGGGGAAAACGGTTTCTTTGCTTACCAAGACCAAATGCTGGGGCTGCCAAAAGTATCTTTGTTAGTGGCAGCTAAAAATGAGGAAGCAGTTATTGGCAATTTAGTCAATAACCTTTGTAGCCTGGAATACCCGGAAGGGTGTTACGAAGTCTGGATAATTGACGATAACAGCAGCGATAAAACGCCGCATTTATTAGCAGAACTGGCGCAGAAATACAACAATTTGAAGGTATTAAGGCGCTCAGCCGAAGCGAGTGGAGGCAAGTCAGGGGCATTGAATCAGGTTCTGCCACTGACGCAGGGGGAAATTCTGGCGGTGTTTGATGCTGATGCCCAAGTGTCGCCAGACTTGCTGCTGCGGGTAATACCTTTGTTTGAAAGAGAAAAGCTGGGGGCGGTGCAGGTGCGAAAAGCGATCGCCAACGCTTCTAAAAACTTTTGGACTAAAGGACAAATGGCGGAAATGGCAGTTGATGCCGTTTTCCAGCAACGGCGGATTGCTATTGGTGGTATCGGGGAACTGCGGGGAAATGGTCAATTTGTCCGGCGCAAAGCTTTGGAACATTGCGGCGGATGGAATGAGGAAACGATCACCGATGATTTGGATCTGACATTCCGTTTACATCTAAACGACTGGGATATTGATTGTGCTTTTAACCCAGCGGTGGAAGAAGAGGGCGTGACAAATGCTCTAGCTCTTTGGCATCAGCGCAACCGTTGGGCAGAAGGCGGATATCAGCGCTATTTGGATTACTGGGATTTAATTCTCCGTAACCGCATGGGGAGAAGTAAAACCTGGGATTTGCTGATGTTTCTGCTGATTATGTATGTCTTACCTACAGCAGCAGTGCCAGATTTATTGATGGCGATCGCACGGCATCGTCCACTAATCTTAACTCCAGTTAGTGGCTTGACAGTTACTATGTCAATGGCGGGTATGTTCGCTGGTCTGAAGCGGATACGTCAAGATAAAGATAAAAAAATTAGCGTTTCTACCTACTTTGTGCTGCTGCTTCAGACATTACGCGGCATCATATACATGTTCCACTGGTTTGTGGTCATGAGCAGCGCCACCGCCCGGATGTCGGTAAGACCAAAGCGGTTGAAATGGGTGAAAACGGTTCATCAGGGGACGCTTGACTAGAAACACAAAAATTCAAAATGCACTCATTAAAAATTAAGATTCTTTTTTTAATTTTTAATTTTGAATTTTGAATTCCCCGAAAGGGGTTGCCCAATGCCCTAATCCTCGTCAACTTCCACCTCTTCTAATAAATCAGATGGTGTTGTAGAGTCGGAGGATTCTACAGCTTCTTCTGTGAAGCGAATAATTTGACCATCAAAAAATTTCTCTAAACTACGAGCTGCAATCGACACTTTATCAGCATTTTCCATATCATCTACGGATGCTGGGGGTGCTGGCGATCGCTGTGGAGGCATAGTTGAAAGTGCAGTTGTCACCGACTCAGTTTTTGAAGTCGGTATTTTTACTGATTGAGAGTTTTCCGGCGCAGGCGCTAAATTACTCTTGTAACTAGTAGGGGGCGGCTGCTGAACGCGATTAGAAGAGCCGTTTCGTGGAACTTCTTTATTCTCATTCACCGGAACAGTCTTAGACTGCTTTGGAACCCAGATCACCTTTACCTTTTTTTGATAAATTTTCTCAAAAGCAGTTTCCACATCCGTCAATTTGCCCTGAGCATATCTAATTAGATTAGGCGGCATCGCGATCTGAGCAACACCATCATTAATACTTAATAGGCGTCCGTGTTCTTTAAATAAAGCTTTACTTCCCGGCTGTAACAGACAATCAAGCAGTCCTAGCCAAGTTTGCTCAAGGTCAGATGGCTGTCCAGATGTTGAGGATACTGGTTGGATTTGAGCGGGTGGCTGCGAGGGAGCAG
>CAXTNZ010000050.1:0-13903 GCA_964245695.1 uncultured bacterium
ACTATTAATTTAAGTGAGATTATTGGTTGGTTCAAACATTGTGGTTATTGTATTGTAGTCAAC
Organism: uncultured bacterium; assembly: GCA_964245695.1. Taxonomy (GTDB): domain Bacteria; phylum Cyanobacteriota; class Cyanobacteriia; order Cyanobacteriales; family Nostocaceae; genus Hassallia. Next base: position 64 of record CAXTNZ010000050.1, read on the forward strand.
TGAGAACCGTTATAAAAATACTGACATATTTCTTACTTATGTGACTCATGTTTTAGCACCTCAACTGTGGAAAGGGGCTATCGTGGTCATGGATAATCTAAAAGTTCATCACGCCCAGCGCGTAAGAGTTGCAATTGAGTCCGTCGGTGCACTCGTCAAGTTTTTGCCCCCCTACTCTCCCAGGGCAAACGCATCTTAATTTAAATTGATGGCGAATAATACGGGGTAGAATAAGTCAGTTCAAGTATTTTAATGATGAATACATAGATTTTTTTTTGGGGAAAAGCAGAGATTGAAATTTTTCAAATAAAGAAAGCTATTATTGGTAATAAATTCTCACGTTAAAATCACACTAATTATAGTATTGGTAAGCAGATATAGTGAATGCCTGATGGGGAAGATGAAAAATCAACTTTTAGCCAAACAAAACTTTAAATAAATAATCGTCATCCCATCCGGCGCGGTTACGTTTACGTTTCACGCCAACTTTTAAGGATTTTTCTTGATTTAAAAGATTATGAGCTAGATGACGAAGGATGGCGAAGTTTTCGGGAGAATTATCTTTACGGATGCGAGAATCGTCTTCATTAAATTGAACATCTAATACCCAATGAAGACAGTTTTAAATCTGCCAATGAGCGCGGACATATTCACCAAATTTATGAGCATTTATTGGTAAACTACTAATATAATAGCGGGTTTCCAGCTTGGGCTTTCCATCTACTGTACGGACAGACTCTACCTTACCAACACTCATCAGACTTACCCATTTATCCTCTGGATCAACCAATTCTTTGATATTACTTAGAGTGGCGTAATATCTAATCTCTCTTCGACCGTGACCTATTCCTTGTTCACGATAATCACTATGTGTAAATCCTTGATATCGACTGAATACGGCTTGTTTAAATAACTCTTCTACCCTTGAATATAGAGAACCTTGGTTCTTTTTTAAACTAATGACGTAATCTCCTCCCTGCTCTTGAATTAATTTAACAATTTCTCGCTGACAACCCATTGCATTGCTTTGTAACAATGCAACCATTCAAGTCCAAAACTTTGAGTAGTTCAGGAATAGCTGTAATTTTATTAGATTTAGAATCAACTTTTACTTGTCCTAAAACTAATTTTTGAGAAGTAGCCCAAGCACTAACCATGTGAATCGCTGCTTTTTCACTCCCAGAATCATAGGAATGCCGTAAAGTTTTACCATCAATGGCAACAACTTCACCATCTGTTCGTAGACTAATTGTGTTAATCCAATTCAAAAAGCATTGTTGAAATTCTTCGGGATTAATGCGGGCAAATACTCACAGCAATTGTATCATGGGATAAAATACCATTCGGTAATTCTAAAAAGTTTTTTAACCATTTATATTTAGCTTCTCCATACATTTGAATATCTACCCAAGTGTCGGCTCCAGAAATCACTGCACAAATAGCAATCGTAATAATATCGATTAGTTTATGTAATTTACTACGTTCGATTCTGGGGTCTGACATTGCCGCCAAATGGTCAGCAATCGTAATTTTTGGCTTGAGCTTCACTTTATAGCAACCGAAAACTTTTACATTCTTTGTGATAATTATTCCAAGTTTATTTCACTTTTTCTCACAAGATTATCATTTTCAGTGAAATGTTTTGAAAATTTGCTTTTTTGAGAGCGGATCATGAATGATCAAAATTAATCAAGGTTTTGCATACATATATTTACTTTTAAGTCAATCTTGATTGTGCCAGTTTAAGGTGCGTTTGCCCTGCCTACTCTCCAGATTTATCTCCGATAGAACTGTGTTGGTTGAAAGTCACGCAATTTCTCCGTTCCTGTGAGGCACGCACACTAAAATCACTCGACCAAGCAATGGCTCTTGCTGTCAATTACATTACCGAATATGATGCCTACGAGAAGGTTCAACCACTGTGGTCTATTTACCTGAAAATTGCTGTAATTTAAGATCATGTAGAGACGCGTTATGGCGCGTCTCTACAAAATATTTCTGGTTAAAAAAGGGGTGCGACTCCCTATTCGTTAACAGTATCCTTCTAAGGGTGGGTCAGTGACTGCCACCTCCCAATTAGCAGTGATGCGATCAAATTACAAAATCTTCAGTGACGCTAACATCACCCAAAGCCACTTTAACGCTAAAATGTTCTCCTTTTTCGCCACTAAACTCTAATTGAATCCAGTTATCAATACTTCTAGCTTCAGCCTTTAAGCAAGTTCCAGTTTCTTCCCACACCATTAGTTGTAGACTTGGTGGCAGATAAATTTGAGCACTTGCTGGACAAACCCGCAAACGGATGTCTACTTCTATCTCTGTTTTCGGCACAATTTTGACCATCAGAGCCACTTGCAGGTCAGCTAGTTGCATTCCTAAGTCAATTAACTTTGCACTAGTAACACCAAAGGCTGGATTATCATAAATTTCTCTTAACATCCCAGTGTTTCTGGTACTAAAGTCTAGATTAATAGCCTGTGTCCTCAGTAATGCTTCTACTGTTTGCCAACCAGTCTCGAAGATATTGTCTAACCATTGACTTAGATTTACCCGCATCTGGCTAGCACTAAGTGCAGGGTAAGCAACAGCATCAGGAAGGCAATCGAGAAGAGCATCTAAAGGTTGGAGGTTTGCTATTGATATTTGCTCTGAATCAGGAGAAATAGCAACTGCTCTAATAAATCCCAGTAGCTCCACTTCATCTAGGCGTTCGCTAAATTGGACAGCCATATAGCCAATCCTGTTTTCCATCGCTTCAAGCGGTAAGGTAATTGCACTTTCTCCTACTTGAACTGGACGGCACTCTAACTTGCCAATGTTGGGAAGAACTAAATCGGCAACATTAAACAAAGCTTGCTTAAGAGGATGCCAACTATCACCTTGACTAAGATCGCTCTTAATATGTAACCATTTCAAATAACTGTGAACAGCATAAACTGCTAGTGTATTCAAATAGGTTTGTTTTCCTTTTTGAGGTGTAGCTTGTTCAACAGCAAACTGGCGGGCAATGGCATGGGCTTCAAGCCCAAGAGGAACCTTTAAACATAGTGTTTCTGTGCTACTCATGGCTGTTAATTAGATTTATATCCGAGTGAAATGGCTACTTCTTGCAGGAGTGGTATTGCTTTTAATTTCCAGTGGGATAGCAGAGTTTGGTAATTGATTTGGCACTCGCGAGCAATATCAGCAAGTGTATCTGGTGGGTTCTTAAAGATCAACAGCAACCTTTGGCTCAGTACTTGACAGTTGCCTGAGGGATGTTTACGAGGATAACAGTTTCGTAGTTGGTTGTCTGGGTCTTGCTCAATGTAATTTGCATAGCTTTTCGCCATTCCCGGCAGCCATTTGGATGTTGACAAACTGCTGCAATCAATTGGCGCAGGCGTTCATCCCGATCGTCCATAATAGCTTTAATCAAAAAAAGTACAGCAGACATAAGATACCAGCGAAGTTATAAGCACGACTTTATTTAACCTTACTCTTATATCAGTCAGTCATCAAAAAATTATGAAAACTTCAGAATTGCACAAGCGCGATCGCTTAGATAGCGTGCAGTCCTTCGGTAAGAGAGATTGTTTAAGGCAAATTGCTCAAAGCATTGCATTTTTCATAGTTAGCCAATTTTTCACCGATATAGAAATAGAGGCTTGACTTTGAAAGAGATTTTGAAAATTCAGCACCAATTTGGCTTTCTCGATGGTTTTCATAATTTTTCAGTTTTGTTCCGATTTATAAGTAAGAGGTTAGTTAAATAGCAATCCTAACCTATTTGCGCTCGAATACTGAAAAACAATGTAGTAATAATTGCGACAAAATGTCTGTGGGGAAGAACAATGTGGATTATCAAAGAAAACAGCATTGGTACACCCTTACGATGGAAAGGGTCGGATTATCTGATAGTAACCGATGCGACGCAGATTGAGCGTTGTTTACAAGATCTAGACACAGCATTTTATGTATTGCATACCCATTCCGGCATTGCACTCGCTAAGGGTGGAGAAATCTCGCCTACAGGAGATTACGATTGTTCAGGCTTGATACCAGCGTTAAAGCCTGAGTGGCTTGGTAGCGATGCCTTTAAAAAAGATCACGGCACGAATTATGCCTATCACGCAGGGGCTATGGCTAATGGTATTGCTTCGGTTGATTTGGTGACTTCTTTAGGTACAAAAGGATATTTGGGCTCGTTTGGCGCGGCTGGTTTACCTCTAAGGCGAGTGGAAGAAGCCATCACAACCCTGCAAGCTAATCTTCCTGATGCCCCTTATGCCTTCAATCTTATTCACAGCCCCTCCGAACCAAAATTGGAAAGAGCATGTGTTGAGTTGTACCTCAAATACGGGGTAAAAACGGTAGAAGCATCTGCTTTTATGAACTTGACGCCTAACCTTGTTTATTATCACGCCGCTGGGCTCTCTCAGAGTAGTCATGGTCAGATCACAGCTAAAAATCATGTCATTGCCAAAATTTCTAGGAGAGAAGTTGCTGAGCTATTCATGAAGCCAGCCCCAGAGAAGATACTGCAGGATTTGGTATCACAAGGTCTAATTACTACAGAACAAGCTGCTTTGGCTCGCAAGGTTCCTGTGGCAAGTGATATCACTGTAGAAGCAGATTCAGCTGGGCACACAGATAACAGGCCGCTGATTTGTCTGCTCCCTTTTATTCAAGAGATAAGAGACCGGATTCAGGCGGAGTATAAGTATGAAAAAAACATCCGAGTGGGGGCAGGAGGTGGGATAAGCACTCCCCAAGCAGTGTTGGCTGCTTTTATGATGGGAGGAGATTATGTCGTAACTGGCTCAGTGAATCAAGCCTGTTTAGAATCCGGCACATCAGAAGCCGTCAAAGCCTCATTAGCCCAAGTAGATATTGCAGATGTTGCCATGTCTCCATCTGCAGATATGTTTGAGATGGGTGTAAAGGTACAAGTTTTAAAAAGAGGAACACTTTATGCGATGCGATCTCAGAAACTGTATGAAATTTACAGGCAGTATAATTCTATCGATGAAATTCCAGCAGTAGAGAGGCAAAAAATTGAAAAGGAGCTTTTTCAAAAGGATTTGGATACAGTATGGGATGAAACTGTTCAGTTCTTTTCGGAGCGCGATCCTAGTCAAATTCAGAAAGCTTTAGACAACCCGAAGAAAAAAATGGCCCTTATTTTTAAGTGGTATCTTGGAAAATCATCCCGTTGGGCTAGCGCCGACGTGCAGGAGCGAAAAATGGATTACCAAGTGTGGTGCGGTCCAGCGATGGGTGCGTTTAATGAATGGGCAAAGGGGTCATACTTAGAGAAACCAGAAAACCGTCATGTTGTTGATGTTGCTTATCATCTCATGAGAGGAGCCGCTTATCTCTTCCGTCTTCGTATACTCAACGGGCTAGGTGCGAACTATGGTACACATTACGGAACCTATAAAGTGACACCATAATTTTTAATTGATTCTTTTCACTCGGTGTCTTTGGAAAAAAGACTTAAGCATAGGTATTATCCTTGAGAATGCAACATGCGTGAATCTCATTCTCGACCGAGCTTTAACTATTTAACCCAAGTTGCTAATTAGGAATTCTTGCAATGCCGAAACTTAAATTTCCTCAATCTCAGCAAGTAGCTCAGCAGGTAAAGAAGTATCTACCAGGCGGAGTCCACTACAACTTCCGTTATGGCGGAAGAGATATTATAATACCCTTTAATAAAGGAAAAGGATCGAGAGTATGGGATTTGGATGGTAATGAGCATCTCGATCTTTTTTGTAAGTTTGGTGCTTTGATTGTAGGACACGGCAACGAGGAATACAACGCAAAGTTAATCAACTACACGAATAAAGTACTTTCCGTCGATCAATGCGATTTGGAAGGACTTGTTTGCGAACGCATTATTCATCATGTGCCCAGTGCTGAAATGGTACGTTTTGGTCTGAGTGGCACTGAATCTGTGCAGAATGCTATTAGGCTTGCCAGAGCTTATACCGGTAAGCACAAATTTGTCCGATTTCAAGGACATTATCACGGTAATGCAGACAATATTATGGGAGGTAGACCAGAATCTGCCGATCATCCTGTCCCTGTGGATTATGAAGGAGATCTTCTAGGGACTGATGGACGCGCTCCCAATATTTTGCAAGAGCAATCTTTCCTGCTTCCATGGAACGATAGCAAAGCGCTAGAAAATCTGTTGCAAGAGCGCGGCGACGAGATTGGCGTTGTTATCATGGAGCCTATCTGTATTAATGGAGGAGGCATACTACCCCAACAAGGGTATTTGGAAAAAGTCAGAGAACTCTGCGATCGTCATCATGTAGTACTCATATTTGATGAGGTGATTACTGGCTTTAGAGTAGCTCTCGGTGGGGCACAATCTCTGTTAGGCGTTACACCTGATATTACTGTTTTTGCTAAGGCAATGGCTGGAGGCTGTTTACCAGTGTCAGCCATTGTTGGCAAGAAGGAAATCATGCAACTCTATGTGGATCAGAAAGTCATCCACGCCGGAACATTTAATGGTTATCCACTGGGATTAGCTGCTGTGTTGGCAACTATTGATTTGCTTGAAAATGATTCCTCATGTTACGAGAGGATGGGGAATTACTTAATACAAATAGGTCAGTCTCTTGTGGAAGCGGCAAAAAGCGTAGGAATGCCAATGGTGGTTCAAGGACTACCCAATGTGCTAGTTTTTCATTCTCAGGCAGAACTCATTAACAATGCTGGAAATTACGAAGAACGTACTAAGATTCAGGATGTTCTGATCACCCGGGTTTGTAAGGAGTACGGTATCCAATTTTCGCCGATTTCTAGATTTTACAGTAACCTGCTAATGGATGAATCTGATGTAAGTTTTTTCAAGGAAAGGATAGGTGAAGCAATAGCTGAAGCCCAAAGAATTTTTGGGAGTTTTTAAATTTTCTTTCATTGAGCAGTAACTATCATATGCACAATAACCATAAAATAGCAGTCGTAACAGGAGCCGCAGGTGGATTTGGACGTCAGATTGTTCAGCGGTTGCTGGCAGAAGGTTTTTGTGTCGCAGCAACAGATGTTTCTGAAGAGAAACTTGAAGACTTGAAAAATTCTCTAGAGTCTTATGAAAAATTAGGCTTGTTTTCTATGGATGTAAGTAGCACTCAAAGCATCCAAAAAGCAGCAGAGCAAATTACCAGTCTTTTTGGCGATTCTATTGTCATTCTGGTTAACAATGCAGGGATTTTTGAACGTACTCCCATTTTATTGACGGAGCATCATGATACAGTAAAGAAAGTGATTGATGTTAATTTGATTGGGGCATATTATTGCACCAGCATTTTCTCCAAGTTCATGGTCAAAAGGAGATGCGGACGCATTATTAATATTGCATCTCTTGCAGGAATTTGGGGAGCGGCTTTTGCTTCTGCTTATGCTGCTTCTAAGGCAGGTATGATTGCTGCTTCTAAATCTTGGGCAAGAGAACTCGGTTCCTTTGGTATATGTGTCAATGCAATAGCCCCTGGTTTATGCCAAACCCAAATGCTAAAACGTGCTGAGAAGCATAGTTCTTTTTATACTGAAAAGATGGTGCTGGACTTCGTTCCTGTTGGCCGTTTTGGGAATCCTGAAGATGTTGCTGAAATAGTTCTATTTCTCGCTACATGTAAAACTGATTACCTGAACGGAGCAGTACTCACATTGGACGGAGGTCTGAACATTGGTACGGTTGAAATCACACAGTTGAGTTAAATCACCATGATAAGATTTGTAAATTGTGAAAATATTTTTCTAACAGGTGTAACAGGGGTAGTAGGAGGAAGAATTCTATATGAAATTCTTGCTTCTACAGAAGCAAACGTGTATTGCCTGGTTAGAGCAGAGGATGTACAAAAAGCAAAAAGAAGAATTGCTGATATGCTGGCAATTTACGACCCCAAAAATAGCTTGTATTCGCAATTTGAATCAAGAGTTACTGCTATAATTGGGGATATTACTAAATCGAAATTCGGTTTAAGCGCTGAAGATTACTATCAACTCGTCCAACAGATAGAGCAAGTTTTTCATGTAGCTGCAAATGTGAGTTTGGTAGCTGGATATGACAAATTAGCTAAGATTAATCTGCAAGGTACTTCGGAAGTTGTTGAATTTTGTTTAGCTGGTCATATTCCACTGTTATACACATCTACCTATAGTGTGGTGGGTAATAAAATTTTGAAACCAGGTTTTGTATTCAGAGAAAGCGATATTGATGTAGGACAGAGTTTTGAATATCAGAATTATGAGCTAACTAAAATTAGAGCGGAAAAGCTCATCCACGAGGCTGGAAACAGAGGACTAAAATGGGTAATTGTGAGGCTTGGTGATGTTTTCGGTGACAGTAAAACTGGTTGTTATCCGCTTACAAATACAACTACTCATGGGGTATATTACAATATCATTAAGACCATTGTTGAAACGGGGTTTTTCTATTTTACAAAGGATTATTTTTACATAACCCCGGTTGATTATGCTGCAAAATCCTCTCTTTACCTTGCATTTAATCCACAGGCTTACGGTCAAACCTTTCACATTGTCAATCCAGAGCGGAAATACTATTATGACTTTGTCAATCTTCTCGTTGATTTTGGGTATAAAGTAAAAATAATTCCCTTTCAAGAATATGTATCGCTTTTCAAAGATAATGCGATTCAAAAAGAAGGTAAAATTTACAGCTCTTCTTTTACTAACTTGCTGCTCTTTACATATTTTTTAATAGGTTCAGAATTCTCACCAGATTCTGTGGTATTTTATACAGCAGCTGAGATTGATACATCAAATGCACAAAACTTTCTTTCAAAGCCAGGTATTTCCTGCCCCGATATTGATATTAACTTAATCTCAACCTACTTAAACTACTGCATTGAACAAGGCTTTATAGCTCCTCCTGCTAAACAACATCCTCTTGCAATTCTCAAAAATTAATTTTAAGGATGATAGGAGACGAGCCTGCGTGAAGAACACGGAATGGATGAGAGAAGCACAATTGACCAAATTCTCATTATGCCGTCATTTCAACGAGTGTTTCTTGAGAATTGAACAACAGAACTTCAAAATTACCCACTAGCTTAAACAGAGAGCCGATGAAAAGCAATACAAGTACCATAACTTCTAATACAAGTACCGTAGACACTAACATGTATCCCGTGAGTTCCTACAACGAATGGGACCTCCTTGAGGAAGTCATAGTCGGTATTGTCGATGGGGCAATGACTCCATCTTGGCACACGATATATCGGGCTGCGGTACCTCCTAACCAGGATGATAAACTGGACGAACTGAGCAAGATTATGGAAACCCAGCGACTTGCTTATCCCAAGAGCTTTATTCAGGCTGCCAAGAAGAGCCTTGACGAATTCGTGCATATTCTCGAATCGGAAGGGGTTGTAGTACGCCGACCTGATGTTATGGACTTTTCCGCGTCTTACTCCACACCCTCTTGGAAGATACTGAATGGTTTCTGTGCCGCAAATCCGCGCGATGCCTTCATAGTGGTCGGGAATGATATCATCGAGGCTCCAATGGCCGATCGCGGTCGTTATTTCGAGACTTGGCCCTATCGCTCCCTGCTCAAGGAGTATTTCAAGGCAGGAGCCAAGTGGACTGCTGCTCCCAAACCCCAGTTGCTCGATGCACTTTATGACCCAAATTACAAAGTTCCTGAACCTGGTGAGGAGATGCGCTTTGTTATCACCGAGTTTGAGCCGACCTTTGATGCGGCAGACTTCGTGCGCTGTGGACGTGATATCTTTGTCCAGAAGAGTCATGTTACCAATAGCCTTGGTATCGAATGGTTGCAGCGTCACCTGGGCGACGAATACCGCATTCACATGGTACAGTCGCGCTCCCCGCAAGCACTGCACATCGACACCACACTGATACCCCTTGCTCCAGGGAAAGTGATGGTAAATCCGGTCAACTTAGATGTTGAAAATCTTCCTGACTACTTTAAGTCATGGGATGTCCTGATCGCACCTAAACCCAACACAACGCCCAAGACACTCTATGGAACAGAGGTGATCAGCCAGTGGGTGAATATGAACGTACTTAGTCTAGACGAAGAGCGAGTCATCGTCGAAAAATCCCAGGAGTCCATGATTAGAGCACTAAAGGACTGGGGGTTTAAACCTATCATATGCACGTTTGAGGATTACTATCCTTTCTTAGGTTCTTTCCATTGTGCAACGCTGGATGTCCGCAGGCGCGGCGTACTTCAGTCCTATTCGTGACCTTGCAATCATATTGAAAAAATAAAGTTTTAAACTGTCACATGGTACTAAGCTAATTACCATTCATTTTTCTTGCTATTTCGTGCAAATTGAATGCTCATTAGCTTAGTAGCTAAAAGTTTTCTAATACGTGGAGAGGCAATAATAATGAAGCCGATCGATACAAATAATAGTAGCATGCGTCACCCTATTCCCGTTGCTATCGTTGGAATAGGCAGTCTTTTTCCAGAAGCAAGAACGATTGGAGAATTTTGGGACAACATTCTATCCGGAAAAAACTGCATTAGAGAAATAGTTGATAAAGACCCTGAATATGATGACGGGTACTGGAGAATAGACGAACATTTCGCTCCAGATCCCTCCGCTCCAGATAAAACCTATGGCAAAACCGGTGCTTTCCTTCCCGAAGTAGAGTTTGATCCTATAGAATTTGGAATTCCGCCGATCAATCTGGAGTCAATTAGTACGATACAACTGATGGCACTGCTAGTGGCTAAGCAGGCTTTAGCGGATGCTGGCTACACCCGAGATGAGACTACAGCTTCAAAGCGTGACAGAACAGGAGTTATTCTTGGGGTTGCAGGTACTGGTAATATCGGATTTAAACTTGCCACCAGAACTGATTTCCCTCTGTGGGAAAAGGTCATTAGAAATTTTGGTTTCCCCGATGAAATGGTTGCTGCCATCGTGGAGAAATTGAAAAATTTATATGCAGGCTGGCGAGAAAGTAGTTTCCCAGGTTTATTAAGCAATGTGGTGTCCGGTCGCATTACCAGCCACTTCGATCTTGGAGGGACAAACTGTACCCTTGATGCAGCTTGCGCTAGCAGTTTGGCTGCGTTCAAGATGGCGATCGCAGAACTAGCTGATGGTAGTTGTGATGCAGTATTAACCGGTGGAGTCAATGTCGATAACTCCATCTTAGCCTATATGTGTTTTAGTAAGACTCCTGCACTTTCTCAGGAATGCCGTTCCCGTCCTTTTGATGAAATGTCAGACGGCATAGTTCTTGGTGATGGGATAGGGATGGTCGTTCTGAAACGTTTAGAGGATGCAGAAAGAGACCATGACAAAATCTATGGTGTTATTAGAGGGATAGGCACTTCCAGTGACGGTCATGCCAAAAGTATTTATGCTCCAAGGTTTGAGGGGCAAGTAAAAGCCTTAAACAGAGCTTATCAGCTAGCTGGACTAAGCCCCAAACAGATTCAGTTAGTTGAAGCACATGGAACGGGAACAGTTGCTGGAGACCTCTGCGAATTTAAGAGTATTTCTTCCGTATATAAGGAATACGAAGTTCCAGAGGGTTCTGTGGCTCTAGGTAGTGTAAAGTCACAGATTGGACATACCCGTACAGCAGCTGGGGCTGCTGCTTTAATAAAGACAACACTAGCGCTTTATCATAAAATATTGCCTCCAACCATTAATGTGACTCGACCAAACCCACAATTTGATATTGAAAATAGTAGTTTTTGTTTAAATACCGAAGCCAGACCCTGGATTCGACCCGCTGATGGATCGAAACGTCGGGCGGCGATTAGCTCTTTTGGTTTCGGAGGCACCAATTTTCACATGGTGGTGGAAGAATATCAGCAGGAACATTCTGTCGAATACAGGATGCACAGTGTTCCCGATATAGTTATCTTACATGCTGGCGATCGCAATACTTTGATCAAAATTTGTGAAGAGTTGCTGGAGAAGTTTAAATCGGAAGCAGGGACAAATCTTTATCATCAATATCTAAACGACTCTAGGAACAAAAATATTCCTAGGAACTCGGCAAGAATTGGTTTTGTCAGTGAGTCTCTGGAACAGACTATAGAATACCTCAAGGAATCGCTATTCACATTGCGTTCTAACCCCAAAGATTACTGGCAGCATCCTAAGGGTATTTACTACCGGACTGCTGGCATGGATTTGAAAGGAAAGATTGTAGCTTTATTCCCAGGACAGGGTTCACAATATCTGAATATGGGGATAGATATCGCCAAAAACTATCCTGAAATGCGTAAAGTTTTGTCAGAGGTGAATCAACTCCTCTATAAACAGAACCAGCCGATTCTATCTAATGTTATTTATCCACCTTCTGCCTTTGATGAGAATACGAGGAGAAAACAAGAAGATGACCTTTTGAAAACTGAATATGCACAACCGGCTATTGGTGCCATCAGTGCAGGAATTTACAAAATACTGAAAAAAGCAGGGTTTAAACCTGATTTTATCATTGGTCATAGTTTTGGTGAGCTTACCGCTCTTTGGGCATCAGAGGTTCTTAGTGATGAAGCTTTTTATCGACTTGCTATCGCTAGAGGACGTGCTATGGGAGTTGAAAACTGCTCGGGAAAAGGGTGGGGTTCAATGTTGGCAGTCAATGCCCATGAAGAGCAGATCGAGGGCTTCATTGCTAGTTTCGCTGATATTAAAGTCACGAACTATAATTCAAATAGCCAGATAGTTTTAGGAGGCTCCAGAAAATCGATAGAAGCGCTCCATTATATTTTTCAAAATGAGGGTATTAAATCCACTCTTCTGGCTGTTGCCAATGCGTTTCATACTGATTTTGTCAGACATGCTGCAGAACCCTTTGCCAAGGAGATTGCCAAAACCAACTTTGCTGCGCCTTCTGTCCCTGTTTATTCCAACGTAACTGCTGAACCATTACCTTATAAGACAGAAGAAATCAAAATAATACTGGCAAAGCACTTACTAAGCCCAGTTGCCTTCAAGCAAGGAATCGAAGCAATTTATCATCAAGGAGGTTCTGTATTTATTGAAATTGGTCCTAAAAACGTATTAACCAGCTTTGTCAGCGATACTCTTAAAGACCGAGAACATATAGCGGTTGCTCTTAATCCACGTTCTCAGAAAAGTTCGGAATACGAGTTTCGCCGCTCAATAGTTCAGCTTTTGGTTGCAGGTCTTGTACTTCAAGATATCGATCCTTACCAGATGCCGAAACCCATTGAAAAACCAAAATCTAGAAAAAGCCTACCTATCACTTTGAATAGTGGCATATATTTTAACCCTAAAACGCAAGAACTGAGACAGAAAGCGCTTTTTGAAAGGGATACATCTCTTTTGGATGCATTTATCAAAGAGCAAATGCTATCTGAATAAATGCCAACCTGAGAATACATAGAGTAATACCATCTTAAACAAGGAGAAAGTCATGAATCAAATAAGAGAAACATCCATGCTCAAAAACGATATTTATTCTGCTAATGGGGAGAACAGCCCTCTTCAAAAGTTTTATGACCCAGCCTATCATGTAGTGAATCAGACTGAGTTCATGGCTCAGATTCAGGTACAAAATGTATTAAGCGCAGTACATCAGCAATTCCATCACAATCAGGGAAAATATATGGATTTGCTGTCAAAGCTGGTTGAACATCAAATGATATTGGTTGAAAAATATCAAAATTCTCCTGTTCTTCCCACAATGATGCAAAATTTAGAGCAAATTTTACAGATTTTGCAGAACAATCAGTCTCACTATAATGCTAATCACGAAGGTTACTTACAGAATCAATTGACTTTAATCCGAGGAGAACAGTTTCCAACGAATGCATCCAATACTCTCAATGATTCTCCTCCAAGCCGAGTACCCA
>CAXTNZ010000050.1:14003-23605 GCA_964245695.1 uncultured bacterium
TTTCCAACGAATGCATCCAATACTCTCAATGATTCTCCTCCAAGCCGAGTACCCAATTATCCTATTACCGAAACTGAAACCGCGCTTCCTCCTTCAAAGAAGCCAGAAGGGCAAAACTCTATAGATGCATCAGCTAGCCAATCAGCCAGCAGTATAACTACGCCTCCAGTGACTGAACAGTTACCTAAGGTTCCCCCTTCATCCGATACGCTGAATGATGCTCCTCCGAGCCGAGTACCCATTTATCCTATTACCGAAACTGAAACCGCGCTTTCTCCTTCAAAGAAGCCAGAAGGGCAAAACTCTATAGATGCATCAGCTAGCCAATTAGCCAGTAGTATGCCTATATCTGCAACAGTTTCAACATCACCTAAAATTACCCCTACCTTACAATCAATTGCCATCACCTCAGAAACCATTAGTCATCCTGTAGAGACTGTGAAGGCAGAAGGGCAAAAGTCTATAGATGCATCAGCAAGCCAATCAGCTAGCAGTACGCCTATATCTGCAACAGATGCAACATCACCTAAGGTTACCCGTACCTTAGAGCAAGTTACCGCCATTTCAGAAACCATTAATCATTCTGTAGAGAGCACTTCTTCTACCAATGTCCCAACTAACGTGCCAGTTGCTACCGAGGTGAGCGCTCGATCTACAAACTCGGTTGATGTTACTAAAGTCAGTAATCGATTGTTGGAAGTGGTTAGCGACAAAACTGGGTATCCAATTGATATGCTGGATATGGATATGGATCTGGAAGCAGATCTGGGGATTGATTCAATTAAGCAGATACAGATTTTTGCCGCCATGCAGGACGACTTCCCAGATATTGTCTTGGATGCTGAAGTTATAGCAGAACTGCGAACACTTGCTAAAATTACAGATTACCTGAATGAATACTTGTCAACTGACCAAACAACGCAACCATCAGACAATCTTCATCAGCAAGTGGTTATCGAGAGACAGCTCGTAAAAAAAAATTCCTGAGCAAACCCGATCAACGGGAACTGCGCTTAGCTGAGAATTATATCTGGCTAATCACTGAGGGAGGAGACGGCTTAGGAACTGCTTTAGCAGAAAAGCTGTGTGGGCTGGGACATAAAACAGTTATCCTGAACTTTCCCGCCCACTTAATTTCTAATCAATCGAACGCTCAAACAATAATTGATGTAGTAGAGCTTAGTAATGGAACAGAATCGCACCTCAAGGAAACTCTGAGTATGATTCAAGAAAAATTTGGTCCTATTGGAGGGTTTATCCACGCGCATCCAGCGGCTAGAACTGCTTCATTGCTTAGCGATCTTTTTCAGGAAGACGATAAAGAAATAGTCAAATTAGTCTTTTTACTTGCTAAACATCTAAAACCTTCTTTGAATGCAGATGCGAAACATCGTAGTAATGCCTATTTTTTAACCGTTACCCAGCTTGATGGTCAGATGGGAACGTCCGGTAAAAAAGCTTATTCTATCATCAGTGGTGGCTTATCAGGTTTTGTCAAATCATTGTACCGTGAATGGGCAAATGTTTATTGCCGTCATATCGATCTAAAGCCTAGTCTCAACCTCGAAGAAGCTGTAAATATCGTAATGGAAGAAATGACAGATCCAAATTCTGGCTTGGTGGAAGTTGGGCGTACTCAAGCAGAGAGAATGACCCTAACCCCAGAGCGTATAAGGAGAGTCGTCGAGAATCGTCAGGAAACGCCAGATCGAGAGAGCGTATTTTTAGTGAGTGGTGGAGGACGCGGCATTACCGCTGACTGTGTAGTGGAACTCGCTGCGACCTATAAATCCAAATTCATTTTATTAGGACGTACAGCCTTGCAGCCTTGTGAGCCTGATTGGGCTAGAAACTGCATTCATGAGAAAGAACTCAAAAAGCGTATTATTGACGATCTCACTCGAACAGGAAAGAAACCAACTCCCGTTGAGGTTGACAAAATTCTGTATGCTTTAATATCGCAACGTGAAATTCAAAATACTTTAGATAGTGTAAAACGCTGCGGTGGAGAGGCTATTTACATCAGTGCAGATGTTACCGATAAACCCGATCTAGAGAAACAGCTTGAGGAAGTACAAGAAGATATAGGAGTGATTACGGGTATCATCCACGGGGCAGGGAATCTAGCGGATAAGCGGATTGAGAAAAAATCACAGGAAGATTTTAATCGAGTACTCGAACCCAAGATTAAGGGATTGGAAAACTTACTCTCTATTGTCAATCCAGAAAAGCTGAAATATATCTTCCTGTTTTCTTCTGTAGCTGGCTATTTCGGGAATGCTGGTCAGACAGATTATGCCCTGGCTAACGAAATTCTCAATAAATTTGCTTACTCTTTCAAATATCTCTTCCCCAAGAGTCGTGTTGTTTCAATAAACTGGGGTCCCTGGGAACGGGGAATGATGGACTCAACGCTTAAAAATTATTATAAAGAGCAAAATATTGACCTTATTCCTGTTGATTTGGGAACTCAATTCTGTCGAGATGAATTTTGTGTTGTCAATGAGCATGCTGTAGAGCAAATCGTTGTGAGTGGTCCATTGAGCATCCCGCTCAATCACCGTATAGAAGACTTACAAGTGACAGAAAGCAAACGGATTATGGACGAAACCAATAATCCGTTTTTAAAAGATCATGTTATTGGATACGCGGTTTTACCAGCAACATGTGCTGTTAACTGGATGGTGAAGTCTTGCGAGGACGTTCTACCGAACCATAAACTCCGAGCTATTGAAAACTTCCAGGTGTTCAAAGGAATTGTTTTTGATGAAGGTTATCATAACGAGTATTTTGCTAGTCTAACTCCCGTTGCTGTTGAAGAGCGCGGGCATACCTTTGAAGTCCGAATCAGCAGTCAAGCAACAGGAAAAAATCATCGTTTTTATCACTATGGCGCCACACTATATTTTGAGAAACAATTGGGTGCTATGCCTATCTACAAACATATAGATATTCAATCAGATAGTAAAATTTATACGCCATATGGGGAAAAAGGTGTCCTTTTCCACGGCAAAACCTTTCAGGGGGTGAAAAAAGTTTTGCAGCTTGGCGATCGCAAAATTACTTCGCTCTGTAATTTGCGTGTTGTTGAGCAAAAACACCAGGGACAGTTCCCTGTAAATTCTTTCAATCCTTACTTGGCTGACATCCAGTTGCATAATATACTGCTCTGGAGTTATCACCAACTGGGTGAGGGCTGTTTACCAATGAGCTTTGAAAAAATTGAACAATTCCAGAGCCTGGACTTTGAGCAGGATTTTTATGTTTCTACTGAGATTATTTCGAGCAATAGTAGCGGGGTAACGGCAAATATTTTTGTCCACAATGAACGTGGAGAAATCTATATTCGATGGACAGAGATTTATTACACCATTATGAAAAAGCTACAAAAGTTGTTTTGGGGAAAAGGAGCGTAAGGTTCGATGGATAAGATTGCCATTGTTGGAATAGGTTGTTTGTTTCCCGGTGCGAAGAGCCCTGAAGAATTATGGAAAAATTTAATGAGTGGAGTAGATGTTACTTCTGAACTGACTACAGAGGATTTAGGCAGAGATCCATCGATATACTACCATCCAAACCTGGGAACGCCAGACAAGATTAACTATACTAAAAACGGTTATATTCGGGGATTTAGCTTTGATCCTGATGGCTATCAAGTCCCCCCCGAAAAGCTAATCGCCCTAGATAGGATATTTCACTGGTGTCTCTATGGAGCAAAGGAAGCTCTTAGAGATAGTGGCTATCTTCAAGATCAAGAAGTTTTAAAAAAAACAGGTCTAATTTTAGGCAATCTCTCTTTTCCGATAGAGTATTCTAGCAAACTGTTCTCATCAATGCACTTAAAAGCGTTGGAGTACTTTGTCAAAAAACTCCTAAATCATCAAAATTTCTCTTTTGGTGAACGAACATCGGAACTCAATATTTCTCTCGACAACGCTATCACTGCTGGCTTACCAGCTAGTGTCGTCTGTAGTGGTCTGGGACTGGGCGGAATTCGCTACACGATTGATTCTGCTTGCGCCACTTCTTTGTATGTCATGGAACTAGCTTCGTATTACCTGAACACTGGTCAGGCAGATATGATGCTTGCTGGCGCGGTGTGTTGCCCTGAACGCCTTTATGTTATTCATGGATTTAATGTGCTTCATGCTTTCCCGAACCAGGGAGAGAGTATCCCTTTCGATCAATCATCCGAAGGCATCAAAACAGGAGAGGGAGCAGGTATTTTTGTTTTAAAGCGGCTCTCTGATGCAGAACAGGCAGGCGATCGCATATATGCTGTGATAGAAAATATCGGTCTATCCAATGATGGCGGAGGAAAACATATCCTGAGTCCGTCAAAGAAGGGACAATACCTTGCCCTTGAACGGGCTTATCAGCAGTCCGAACCACCAGATTATATAGAATGCCATGCAACGGGAACCCCTTTGGGCGATCGGGCGGAACTGAATTCCTTAGAGGAATTCTTTGCGGACAAGCATAAAGTACCGATGCTGGGAGCCAATAAAGCCCATATAGGTCACATACTAACAGCTTCTGGCATGGCCAGTATGATAAAGGTCATATGGGCAATGAGAGAAGGGATCATCCCAGCCACCATTGGTATTCAGGATGCTATCGTATCTCAACATAAGGCTATAGGTTCTGCAAATATCATCCAAGAAAATACTCCCTGGCCGCAGACAAGCCGACCCAAAAGGGCTGGGGTGAATGCATTTGGTTTCGGCGGAACCAACGCCCATCTGATCCTGAGAGAATATATACCCGCAACCACTAAGCCGACTCCACTTGTCATCAAGCCCAGAGAGACTGAGCCGAGTCCCCTAGCTATTGTGGGGATGCATATGCACATTGGGGCGGTCGTTGGACTTGATGCTTTTGCCCAGGCGCTCTATCATGGTCGGGAACTGATGGAATCCTTGCCACCTTGGCGTTGGGCTGGGGCTGAGGAGACCCTAGTTGAATCCGCACCAAAAGCAGCCTACTTGGAAAAATTTGATTTTGATTGTGCTGCCTTCAAAGTTCCCCCTAACGAAACGCGACCTCTCATATTTGACCATTTACTTATGATGAAAGTGGCTGATGTGGCTTTGCGTGATGCTGGTTTCACCCGGGAGCAGCATTTTAGCAACACAGCTGTCATCATTGCTACAGAAATGAATCTCACCACTCACCGCACTATTACCCGGCTCAATATACCCTGGTACTTGCGGGAAAGCCTTGATAAATTGAACATTAAATTAACGGATATCCAGGTGAGTAAACTGGAATCCATCTTGAAGGATAGTATTTCACCCGGTTTTTCTGTGGAAGGGATGACGGGATTGATAGGAAATATAGTAGCGAGCCGTATTTCAGCCCTATGGAATTTTACAGGACCTGCTTTTACGCTGTCAAGCCAAGAAAACTCTGTCTACAAAGCAATCGAAGTAGCCAGGTTCCTACTGGAGATTGGGAAAGTGGATGCTGTAGTAGTAGGAGCTATCCATCAAGCAGGGACTTGGGAACACGTAGAATGGCGCAAAAAGCTTTATAAGCATACTCCTCCCTTTGGTGAAGGTGCAGGCGCGATCGTGCTTAAGCGAACACAAGACGCACAAAAAGCTAAAGACAGGATTTATGCTACGATTGAATCGCTTGCAATTGTCCAAGGGAATGGAAATGAAGTTGAAGCTGACCGTGTGTATCAAGTAGCTACAACTGCCTTAGCAGAAGCCAAAGTTAAATCTGAAGAAGTGGGATATCTAGAGCTAACTCAAAGTAGTATTGCTGCACAAGACAGTGATGAAATAGTGGGGTTGAGCAAGCTCTATTCTCTTGAGCAAAAACAGGTCGGTTCAGTTAAGACTAATGTCGGTAACAGCTTTGTATTGTCAGGCATAGCAAGCATCATAAAAACCTCTCTTTGTCTTTATCATCGCTTTCTCCCAGGTGTACCCATGCAGCAGTTTGGTCAATCATGGGAGCCATCGGATAAGAAACGTAAACGGTTTGCTGCTGTTAACGGAATGAGTAATGACTACTCCTTTGCCCATGTTATTTTAGGTGAAGGCCATTATTGGGAGCTTCAGCAAAACAATGGTCAAGCGCTACCTGACATTGCTCCTCGCAAAGGAGTGGTTAAAACCTTGTTTAATGGTACGACAAGGATGAGAGATATTATCCTTGGCGAAGATAATATCAAGGAATTTAAACATAGAGAATAAGACTCAGAAAAAGCTAAAGATACGATTTGTATCAGGTTCGCTTGATTAGTTAAACATTAGAGAAATAGTTAGCAACATACATATAAATTATGATGCCGACTTACTTACTTACTTAGCGCTCTTAATACTTTAGGTTGGGGAATTTAGTTGCAATCTGCTATAGGTTTGAGTTTTGTTTTGACCTAGGAGAAGTAACATGGCATATTGGAAACTTCATTTTAATCGGTTGCAGTTTTTGCTCGTTATCCTATTGGTATTAGGTATATTTTTTCGCTTCGTTAATCTTGACCGCAAAGTTTACTGGTTCGATGAAACAGTCACTTCATTAAGGATTTCTGGTCATAGTTTTGCAGAAGTGGGAACAAAACTGATGACTAAAGATACAGTAAGCGCTGAAGATTTACTGGATTATCTGCAACTCAATTCTAACAAAAATGTTACTGACACCATTCAGGGTTTAGCAGTAGAAGAACCTCAGCACCCACCACTCTATTTCGTGATGGCACGAATTTGGGTGCAATTGTTTGGCAATTCAGTGGCGGTGACGAGAAGTTTATCTGCTCTGTTTAGCTTGCTTGTGTTTCCTTGCCTCTATTGGCTATGCTTAGAGTTATTTGAGAGACCTCTGGTGGGATGGGTTGCGATCGCACTGATAGCTGTCTCACCATTCCATGTGCTATACGCGCAGGAAGCACGGCAGTATAGTTTGTGGACGGTAACCATTTTACTGTCGAGTGCAGCATTACTGCGAGCAATGCGGCTCAAAAGCAAGCTAAGTTGGGGAATTTATGCAGCAACTTTAGCTCTGAGCTTTTACACTTTTCTGCTTTCTGGTTTGGTTGCAATTGGACATGGGATCTACGTGCTTGTAACTGAAAAATTCCGATTGCGTAAAACGTTTTCTGCTTATCTGCTTTCAACGTTGGCAGGGTTTATAGTTTTCCTGCCTTGGGTTTTTGTGGTGATTATTAATTTATTGTCAGCAGTAGGTGGACTACTTTGGACTTTATCTTACAAACCTAAGCCAGCTTTAATTCAAATGTGGGTGCTTAATCTTAGCCGAATTTTTGCAGATTTTAACTACGGTTTTAACTATCAAATTTTAGGGTTGTATGCCTTGATAGTACTTTTGATAGGGTACTCCATCTATTTTCTCTGTCGCCATACTCCTAAAAAAGTTTGGTTGTTCGTTTTGACTTTAATTGGCTCTACATGGGGAATTTTAGCCATTGCAGATTTAATTACAAGTGGAGGAATGTCAACTGTTACTCGATATTTAATTCCCACTTATTTAGGTATTCATCTGGCTGTTGCTTACTTTTTAGCTACTCAAATTACCTCTATTTATGTTAAACAGTTACAACGTCAAATCTGGCAAATTGGCTTAATCGCATTAACTTTAATTGGAGTTTTTTCATGTACATTAAGTTCTCAACAAACCTGGTGGTGGAACAAATATGGGACGGCTTACATCCCTGATGTAGTTAGTATTGTAAACCAAGCTAAAAATCCGCTTTTTATAATTCTTAACTTTAATGACGCAGGCACTCTTTCTTATCTGTTTTCTCCCAAAGTGCAATTTCAATTTGTGGACAATCAACAGTTGGTGATGCCTAATGGGAAGATCCGCTGTCAGTCAAGTATATTGGCAAAATCTAATAATTTTGATGATGTATTTCTGTTTGTTTCCAATTTGAGTATTAGTCAGAAGGATATTTCAGAAACCAATAAATTGGAATCTGAACTTGGAAAAAAACATAATTGTGAAATGGAGCTTGTTCGTAAGTGGGATCGGGAAGTAGAGCCGGGCTATCCTGTCAAAGCTTCTCTTTGGAAACTAAAGAAATAGTGTTACTGAAAGCGAAGATGTTTAAATATTTTTCTCGATCTTCACGTCATGAACGTTACCTTGCTTGGGTACAGTTAAGCAATTTAAACATAGAGAATTTTAAATTAAAATAACATAAATTTAGCATTTAAAAGATAATCATTTTACCAAGTATAAACTCATTTTGGTCAACCAAAAACAAGTCATTATGGAAAGTCAGAGCGTGGCAAATGCCAAATTACAACATTTATTTTTGCAAATTCACTACACATTTTATGAGAAATTCAACCGTAGCTTTACAAGGGATATACTTCTAGCTGAAGAAGCAACTTTACCTCAATTGTCTGTTGAAATATCACAATATAAAGTCTTGACAACTATACCCGATCTATCATCCCATCCAATCAAAACTGACAGCATGATTGCAGATATTGAATCAAAAAGCGTTGTTTGGAATTTAGAACAAATTATCGAAATTGTGGAGGGCAAAATCTCTAATGTACTGGGGAATTATTATCAAGAAATGGATTCCTACCCCATACGTACCCGTACACCTTCACCCCCTTTTATGTTCGTTAGCCGAGTGACCAAGATGACCGCTGAGCGAGGTAAGTTGGAACCATGCATGATCGAGTGGGAGTATGACATTCCTCCAGACAGCTTTTATGCAGTTCATAATGGGCTAATTGGATTGATTCCCTTTGAAGCTTCCCACACCATGCTCTTGGCTCTTGCTTACATAGGTTGTGACATGATGTTTGAAGGGAAACTACGCTATCGGGCTTTAGATAGTCAGGTTGAGATTCTAGATGAGCTTCCTTTGCCAGGAGAGACGATACGCGGAGAAGTATTTATCCGTCAGCTGATAAAAACTAAAAATAATTTGCTCCTTCAATACGAATATAACTGCTATCATAAAGACAGGCATTTAATAACAAGCAACGCCACTTCAGGTTATTTTTCGGAAGCAGACCTAAAGAATTCAAGAGGGTTACCAGCCTTTGCTGTTCCCAAAAAACAAACTATTGTAAAGCGACATTTTTCACCCCCCCTCACCTGTTCTAAAACCAAGTTCAGGGATTCGGAGATTCAAGCTTTGCAAGAAGGTGATTTTAGTACCTGCTTTGGTGATGCGTACCTTACGAAAAAGCCCTTCGCCCTTGCAAGCAATAAACTGCTGATGATTAATCGAATTCTACACGTCGATCCTAAAGGAGGACTGTGGGGGTTAGGGCAAATTCTAGGTGAACGAGATATTACTCCTGACCATTGGATCTTTGAAGCGCACTTTAAAAATGATCCTGTTATGCCAGGGGTAATGCTGGTTGAGGGCTGTAGCCAAGTTATTTTTTTCTATATGTACTATTTAGGTTTACATACAAAGTTTGAGAACTTTAAATTTACATATAGTCAGAATGTAAAAAGTACTGTTAAATTTCGCGGTGAGGTAAGGAAGGAAGAAAATAAGGTTCAATTTCGGATAACGGTCAAAGAAATTGATGATTCGGCAGATCCCTGTATTATTACCGTCTCAGAAATCATACACAATAACAAAGTTATTGGCATTT
>CAXTNZ010000050.1:23615-30873 GCA_964245695.1 uncultured bacterium
AAAGCTGGTAGCTAATACCTAAAGTCTTTGAACGAGAAAAAATAAAAGAGATAAATCTAGGAAAGTAGAGAACCATGACACTAAACAAACTAGAAAGCAAAGATGAAACTTTCAAAAATAAAGATGGCAATGAAAGTGACGATATTATAACAACCGATTGTGTGGTTAACTCATACAATGAATGGGATCTATTAGAGGAAGTTGTTGTCGGTAGGCTAGAAGGTTCTGTTCTTCCCCCTAGACATAAATATTTGTTAGGGGGGATTCCCCAAAAGCTTTATAATCTTCTTTTCTTTGTAGGTGGCACTAAAATTCCCGATAAATGGGGTATTGCGCCAGCACAAAAAGAATTGGATGAGTTTATTCATATTCTTGAATCAGAAGGTGTTAAAGTAAGGCGTCCAAGTTTAGCTGACTACAGTCAGAGATTTTCTACTCCAAATTGGTCATCTAAAGGCTTTTGCTCAGCTTGCCCGAGAGACTGTTTTTTGGTCATAGGAAATGAAATTATTGAGGCACCTATGTCATGGAGATGCCGTTATTTTGAACCTCATGCCTATTATTCCTTATTTAAGGAATATTTTGAACAAGGTGCGAAATGGACTTCTGCGCCAAAGCCTCCTCTACTAGATTCTCTGTATGACAAAAATTACACTGTCCCAAAAGATGGAGAACCGATGCGATATGTGATCGAGGAATCTGAAGTTGTTTTTGATGCGGCAGATTTTGTGCGTTGCGGTAGAGATATTTTTGTAACTAAGAGTAATGTAACTAATGAGGCAGGAATAAACTGGTTACGACGTCATTTGGGAGATCAATTCCGCGTTCACATTATCGAGACACGCTCAAAGCAACCTATGCATATTGACACTACATTTGTGCCTCTCGCACCTGGAAAAGTAATGATTAACCCACAATACGTTGACGTTGAAAAGCTGCCATCAATTCTCAAATCATGGGATATATTGGTTGCACCGGAACCCGTCATTGTTAAAGGAGGTTTTTTTAATGAAACTGCTGCTCTATGCAGTATGTGGTTAAGTATGAATGTTTTAGTACTAGATGAAGAGCGGGTAATATGTGAAAAATCTCAAGAACCAACAATTCGTGCCTTAAAAGATTGGGGATTTAAGCCAATACCGTGTAATTTTTTGCACTTTAATCCCTTTGGAGGTGCGTTTCATTGTGCAACTTTAGACATCAGACGCCGTGGCACTTTACAATCCTATTTTTAGACTTAGAGGATGTTTGAAAAGTAGTAAATTTCGCTTCGAGCTAAAAATACTCCTTCTCAGTGATTCCTCAGCATCCATTATTCAAATCTTGAATTGATTTACACTCTCAAAAAGATGGCAAGTAGCAAACGGATTGTCTTGACAACTTTCGGTACTCTTGGTGACCTGCATCCGGCAATGGCGCTCGCGCTTGAATTACAGACCCGGGGACATCACGTTCTCATTGCTACTACCGAAGCTTACCGTTCTAAGGTAGAAGAAATTGGCATTAGCTTTTATGCCCTGCGTCCTGAACTGCCCCCTAACATGGGTTGGGAATGGACAAAACTGGTTTTAGATGGTCGTATTCGTAATCAGAGCTTAATGGACTTATTCTGTTCAACTCTGCGACAAACATATGACGATTTGATTAAGGCAGTGCAGGGAGCAGATTTGTTGGTATCTATGAACTGCACAGTTGTTGTTGCCCCACTCGTTGCTCAAAAGACCAGGATGCGTTGGATATCTTGCTTTCTAGATCCGTATTACGTTACTGACGATGTGCTAGGAGTAACGCCATTTGCTTGCGTGAATCATGCTGTTATTAAGTTGGTGATGTTTTTCCTGTCTTTCGTGCCGTCCGTGCTGTTATTACATAAACATATTTCCCAGTTACGGGCAGAGTTGAGACTCCCACGAGTAAAACGACTTATGTTTTTGTCAGAGCTATCTTCACCAGAACTAGTACTAGCAATGTATTCGTCCGTGCTAGCAGGGCGGTGTTCCGATTACCCTGCCAATACTCAAATCACGGGTTTCGTCTTCTACGATCGCCAAGTCTCCAATCAAGGACTCTCCCAAACACTGGCAGAGTTCCTAGATTCTGGTTCTCCACCCATTGTTTTTACGCTAGGTTCTTCAGCAGTTTACAGTGCCGATGCTGGGAAATTTTATACTGAGAGTGTGATAGCTGCTCAAAAGTTAGGCGATCGAGCCGTTTTGCTAGTTGGTAACGTGCCACAAAATCTGCCACCAAAGCCACTACCAAAGGGTATAATTGCGGTAAATTATGCACCGTATTCAGAACTTTTTCCCCGTGCTGCGGCAATCGTCCATCAAGGCGGGATGGGCACGACGGCACAGGCATTGCTCAGTGGGACTCCCATGTTGGTAGTACCATACAGCCACGAGCAACCCGACAATGCGGCACGCATTGTTCGCTTGGGTGTTGGCCGTAAGCTCAATCCACAACAGTATCACGGGGAGCGCATAGCAATTGAGCTAAACAAATTGCTGACTCAACGTCAATACAAAGTGAAGACATTAGAAGTGCGAAACCGTATTCAGTCCGAGAATGGAGTCCGGACTGCCTGTGATGCGATTGAAAAACACCTCAGTCTCAACAAGGAGACTCAAAAAGTATGAATTTATCCGCTTATTGTTGTAATGTTTTATACAATTATTCAATCACCCGGTCTGATATTGCTGTTGCGATTTTCCCTCAGCTTTTTCCATCGGTACTGGGTTCAGGGGGTTTTGCTCCTCCTGGCATTGCTATTTCAACTAGCCTTCGATCTGCTTCTTCCCTTTGCTTATAAGTTTATCTTTGATCGCCTCATACCTACTGGTGATACTCGCTTTCTCGCACTCTTACTAAGCGGACTGGTTATTGCTTTCATGATTCATTCCCTAGCTAGCATCAGTCAGGATTATCTCAGTGCCCTAATAGGAGCAGGTGTTTTGAAAGATATACGCCTCAAAATGTTCAATCATTTGCAGCACCTCTCCTTGAGTTTTTACACTCGCGTGCAGATGGGTGAACTTATGTCTCGGTTCTCCAGCGATGTGACTGATATCGAGAGAGCGATCGCAATTGATCTCCCAAAGGGAATTCATAACATATTTTTGATGATTCTTAGCGCCCTCCTACTCTTGCTTGTAGAATGGCGACTAGCTTTGGTGACTTTGGTAGCGTTACCCATAGTCTTCATCGGACCACATCTATTGGGATCCCTGGTTACCAGTACCAGTTATAGATTTAGGCAGGACGAGGCTAAAGTCTTAAGTATAGTCCAAGAGAACATCAGTGCCCAACCTGTTATTCGGATCTTTGGAGTGCAAAAATCAGCGCTATTCAAATTCCAAGAGCAACTGGTTGTCCTATGGCACAGCAGCCTACGCAGTAACTTCTTCAGCCTTTTACTAGGGAGGTTCGCGCTCCTGAGCATTTACTTTCTTCAAATATTAATCTTTGGCGTTGGTGCATTTTTGGTCATCCGTGGCTATCTGACTACAGGAGCACTAATCGGGTTTATCAGCCTTCTCATCAACGTGAATGTCGCAGTTGATGGCTTAACTCAACAACTGCCAGCACTAATCAGGGCTACAAGTGGGATGTTACGTGTCAAAGAACTGCTGGCTGAGCAATCTACGATTACAGATGCAGCTGATGCAATACCACTACCGCCACTGGCAAAAGAGATTCAGTTTGAAGATGTAACCTTTAGCTATTTTGAAGCACAGCCCAACCTAGACAAGGTGAGTTTTACGATTCGGGTAGGTCAGTCTGTCGCTTTTGTTGGTCCTAGTGGCTCTGGTAAGAGTACAGTCCTCAACCTACTCATGCGGTTCTACGATCCTAACCAGGGTTCAGTGCTCTTTGACGGTCACGATCAGCGGCAGGTCACTCAAGCATCGCTACGGACACAGATAAGTGCTGTCTTCCAGGAAACGTTCCTTTTCAACACCACAATTCGCGAAAATATCTGCTTGGGTAAGCCCGATGCAACCGATGCAGAAATAGAAGCAGCCGCGAAAGCAGCACAAATCCATGACATGATCCTAAGTTTTCCTCAGAAATATGACACTGTAGTGGGCGAGAGGGGCGGGCAAATCTCAGGTGGTCAGCGGCAGCGAATTGCTATAGCGCGTGCAATTTTGCGCAATCCAGCAGTACTTGTACTTGACGAGGCAACTTCGTCGCTGGATCCGGAGACGGAATCAGCCATCAATGCTACCCTTGGAAATTTAGCAACAGGCCGTACTGTCATCTCTGTTACCCATCGGCTTACTTCTGTTGTGAAGTCAGACTGCATCTTCGTACTTCAAGAAGGAAAACTAATTGAACAAGGTACTCATGAAGAGTTACTCAATCTTCGGGGTCTGTATTATCGGCTTTGGTGGAAACAAAGGGGAATACAGGGGAACGAGACTTGAGGTTTAACCATGCAATCTTGCTTGGGCCGAATTAACTGACAGTGCCAACACCACTTGTCAAGACTTTACAAAGTAGCCCTAACAATCTTATGGAAAAGTATGTTCCACAAAACATTAACCAGCCCGTTAGAGGCAATTTAAGCAATAAAATTCAGTACTTTGAGGGTGTATCGCCAGAAGTTTGGGACTTGCGCATTAATAGTTATCAGATTTGTAAACACTGGCTCAAAAGCCGTAGTGGTTGTAACTTAAACAATGAGGATACTGATCGCTACCAGCGTATTGTAATGGTATTGAAGGAAATAGCTAAGATAACGGAAGAAATTAAGATAGCGATTCAATCTGACCAGTTAAAGAAGCTGGGTATCTTTGAAAACGTACAAGCAATCATTGTAGAGAAGTTAGGAATCGAGGCAGACCAAGTCATCCCTGTAGCAAATTTTGCCAATGACTTGGGAGTAGATTCTTTAGATACACTAGAACTAATTATGGCCTTTGAGGAAGCCTTCAAAATTGAAATTTCCCCTCAAACCGCTAAAACACTTTTGACAGTACAACAGGTGATTAATTACATTAGTCAAAAAGTTGAGATGGTTGTCTAATTTTCCTCCCTAACCCTACTGACACTTATTAAGAATTAATCAAATTAACGAAGAACTAAGATGATTGAGCAAGTTTGGGAAAGTTATACTCTGGAAAATATCGGATGCGGTATTAATAATGGCAGTATAGATCCACGCGAATTAGTTGAGTACTTTCTAACTAAAATTGACCAAGAAATAGAAAAAGACAAAATCTTTATAGAAGTTTTCAGAGCACAAGCTAAAAAGGAAGCAGAGGCAGCATATACAAGGGCTAATGCTAATACACGGCTTTCACTTTACGATGGTATTCCCCTTGTATGGAAGGATAATTTTGATATCAAGGGTAAACCTACAAGTGCGGGGTTGAAGATTTTGCTGGAGAGGGTTGCCAAAAGGGATGCAGTAGCTTACCGGGCATCTGCTGATGCTGGCTTTATTTGTCTCGGTAAGACCAATATGACGGAATTGGCCTTTTCGGGTCTAGGGATCAATCCAACATTTGGGACACCAAGAAATCCTTTTGATCTTCAGAATACAAGGGTTCCGGGTGGTTCGTCATCAGGTTCAGCTGTTGCTGTAGCAAAAGGTCTATGTTACGCTGGTATTGGAACTGACACAGGTGGATCAATTAGAACACCTGCTGCCTGGAACAATTTAGTTGGTTTAAAGACGACTGCGGGTCTGATTTCATCGGAAGGTGTTATCCCTCTAAGTCAGACATTAGATACAGTTGGTTTTATTACTCGATGTGTTGAGGATGCAGCTATCCTGTACCATTTGTTTGCCCAAACTGATAAGGTCGATTTGTCGGGCGCAGGGTGCAAAGAAATCAATTTACTGGTGTGTACAAATACTGTATGGGACGAGATTGACCCTGAGATATCGGCTGTTTTGTATTCTGCTGTAGAAGATATTGTAACAAGAGGGGCGATTGTTAAGAGGAGCAGTATTCCGGAGTTTGAAAAAGCGCTAGAGCTTATTAATACAAAAGGAAATATTGTTAACTATGAGGGAAGTAAAAATTGGAGTGAGTTTTTAGAAGCCAATCCTGGCTCTATTTCACAAGATATATTAGATAGATTCCATGTAGGAGCCAAGATTAAGGAAAGTGATATTAAAGAAGTATATCAGGGGTTGAAAGACCTCAAAAAGCAGTATTTGAAGAGAACAAATAATTATACTGCTGTTATAATGCCAACCGTAGCACGTGTACCACCAATTATTAGCGAGTTAGAACAGGATAGTAAGAAGTATGCATTAGAAAATCTAATGTCATTAAGAAACACTCGTTTAGCAAACCTTTTTGGACTGTGTGCGATTTCCCTTCCTGTGGGATTTACTTCTTCCGGGTTGCCAGTCGGTCTAATGTTGGTAGCAGCACCGTTTTCTGAGGTGGCTCTCTTACGCTTAGCCTCAGCACTTGAAAAATTATTTTACCAGGAGTCTAGCCATTTCGGTTGTGTTATAACCTAGCAACATCAAACCTTCCGGCCTCTAGAAGGTGAGTCAATCTGTATTGAACTGATATATTCTCACCACAAACCCACAAGAGCCAGTCGTGTTGATTTTTTAACCGACAAGTGATTGATATTTATTTCCTTTATGCCTAAAATTGTTAACCATTACCAATACCGCAAAGAACTACTAAGCAAGTGTTTTGACATATTTGCCCAAAAGGGCTATTCTGCTATTACGATGCGTGAAATTGCTCAAGGTATAGGCGTTTCTACTGGGACATTGTATCACTACTTTTCCAGTAAAAAAGCTTTGTTTGAGCAATTAGTTGAAGAAATAAGTCAGCAGGATGTATTGATGGCAACGGCTGAGTTGCAAGGAACGCAAACGCTACAAGAACGCATGGAAGCTTTCGGGAGATTCTTGGCTAAGAACGAGGATTATTTTATCAAGCAGACTTTACTTTGGGTTGATTTTTGTCAGCATCAAGACTCAGAGGAAATGCAAAGTAGTGGTGGGTTTAAACGTGCCATTAAGCAATACAGACAGGCAGTGTGTGATTTTTTGAACATTCACGATCCGGTGCTAATATCCTTGGTGTTGAACCTGAGTGATGGCTTGATTCTGAAGCGGCTATTGGAGAATGAAAGTATTTCTATTCTTGAACAATATGCTCTATTTGGTAAAATGTTGAAAGCATATTTGGAGAAACCAATGTTGAAAATATAATCGAAATTTTTACATTTTCAAAGAATAAAATTTTCTAATCGAGGAACGAGGAAAAACACT
>CAXTNZ010000051.1:0-30561 GCA_964245695.1 uncultured bacterium
CCTCTATTGCGATCCAGAAGGTGCAGGCACAGTTGCACCATTAGGAATATCTAACTCAATATTCGGTCCCCGGTCTAGTACTTCAATATCCCACTGACCACGGCTGGCGGTTTCAAATACAACATAACGTCCATCTGGGCTGATATTAGGATTTCTGATCCAGCCGCGATAAATTGGGGTGAGGATTTGCGATTGTTGCGTAGCCCGATCATAAAGCGCCACAACTGGTCTACCTTGGTCGCTAGTAATATAAGCAAGATAACGCCCCGTGTAGCTCAGGCTAGGACTTTCGGCAATTGTATCTGCTCGGTTTATGCGCGGTGTGGGAATAAACCTTTGCTCTTGCAAGTCGTACACCAGCAGTTGGTGAATACCATTGCGATTTGATACAAACGCCAAAAAGCGCCCATTTCCACTCAAAGTTGGTTGCTCTTCAGTGTAGCGACTGTTAAGGGAAGCAGGTCCAATTGGAATATCGCTGGAACTACAGGATACAAGTAAGCTTGTTAAGCCAAAAAGCAGACTCCAACAAAATCGTTTTTGGAGCCAAAGTCTAGGTGTAAATTTTTTCACCTCAAATGTTTTCCGTCGCTTTTTTTGCGACATCCACCTAAGCTTTATTAAACCTCATCAAATTTAGTCGGATTATCCGAGTCTTCATCTGGCTGTTCAAGCGGTTTGTAATCTACATATTCAGTCGGCGTTGCTTCATCATCTTCGCGTTCTCTTCGCACAGATGAATCATTAGGCGATCGCCTTCTTCTCGTCGCTCTAGGAGCCTCATCAGAGGTGCGAGTTTCCGGGCGGGAAGTGCCATTACTACCACGACGCGGAGGTTTTCTCACCTCGCCACCATTGTCCCAATCATCAACTTGTTGCCTAGACGACGAACCCCATTCATCGTCTTCAACTCTTTCCGAGGTTCGACTCACAGAACGCCGAGAACTAGGGCGACGCGGTTTGTCTGTGGTTTCTGGTCTTTCCCGACTATTGCGGCGTTCTGAACGACGCGGTGGTTCATCACTGTAGTAATCATCGCTTCTGGAGCGATCGTCCCTGCTACCCCGAATTCGAGCCCGCACCGGGCGATCATCCTCATAAGGCAGTGGATCTAACTCTACATCCATCTCAGCCTTATATCCTTTCCTGTCATACGAATAGTTATCGCTTACATCTCGACCATCATCGACAATTTTGGTATTCCGCTTGGCTTGCTCAGTCGCTATACCCCGCAAGCGAATACTTTCTACTGCAAAAAACACAGTTGTGCCAACCAAAAGCACCTGACCAAATTGCAGAATCGGATCTAGCCGCCAACCTTGGAATATAAGAATGAAGCCGCAGAGTAAGCCCACCGCTGCAAAAAAGATATCCTGGTCTCGTGACAGTTCTGGACGCACAGAGCGGAGAAAATACAGAGCTGCCCCTGCCACAGCCAGGAAAATTCCTAGAAAAGTAGCTGGAGTTGCCCCCACATTTACCTGAGCCAAAATACTGGCGCTCGTCAGCCCAAAATTTACCATTGCTGTTTTCCCAATATCAAATCTATGTTAGCGAGTCACAATTAAATTCACTACTCTAATTAGGCACAAAATATTATTGTAGAGACGCGAAATTTCGCGTCTCTACAATATCACTCAAAGCTAAAAAAGTATATGTCTATCAGCTAAGTATACCTTGCCCTCTGTGGGACGAATTGCTGAAGAACAGCAATTAGGCAGTTAGCTGACAAACAATTGCACAGTCAGAGTCGAATCGACTCCGGCAAGTGTTATGAACGCTGGATTTTATCTTTTTGGCTAATAAAAATCAGACCAACTGTCGCCGGGATAACGACAATTACAGTACCCAAGAGCAGACTCCAAAGAAAATTTGCTAAAGAAGGCGTCATAGATTTCAAGGTGAATGTTACACACTTCATCCTAATTCTAATGTTGTATCACTTGCTTGAAAAGCCATTTTCGGGAATGGGGAGTGGTATAGGCAAGGTAAAGAACGCCTGTACGGGAGTGGCGAGGGGCGAAGGGTGAGTGGAAAAAACTTACGCATTCAAAATTCACCCATTTCCTACTCTCCTTTTCGGTAACAGTGTTTAGTTAAAATTAGAGAGAGTGCTTTACAAAGCTTAAAATTTTTCCGCTTTTGCCCAAGTGTTTTCTTTTTTCACACTGAGAGTAACTCAAACCCATGACTGCTGTTAACCTTACTGCTTGGATTCTCGGTCTACTGTTGGGACTGATGATATTATTGTTTATTTTCCGGATAATTCTCACTTGGTATCCCCAAGTAGATCTGAATCGTTTGCCCTTTAATCTGGTCGCTTGGCCGACTGAACCCTTTTTAGTGCCAATGCGAAAGCTCGTACAACCCATCGGGGGAGTGGACATTACCCCCATAATTTGGGTAGGAATCCTCAGTTTGCTGCGGGAAATTCTTTTAGGTCAGCAAGGACTGCTGACCATGATGTCTCGTGTATAGTCAGGAATTGAGCATAGGGCATTGGGATTAGGGATTAGGGATTAGGGATTGAAATAACCTTGAAAGCCCAGTCCCCAATCGAAGCTCAAGAGCGTCTAAGCGTCCCTATTATTCATCTCCTGTACAAAATTGGTATAGACATTACCTTGCAAAAACTGGGGATTTTCCATAATTTTTTGATGAAATCCGATGGTTGTAGGTAGTCCCGTGATGGCGCATTCCCGTAATGCCCGTTTCATGCGGTTAATAGCTGTCGGGCGGTCTGGTCCCCAAACAATTAACTTGCCGATGAGCGAATCGTAGTACGGAGGAATTTGGTAATCGGTGTAAACGTGGGAATCAATCCGAACACCCGGACCTCCAGGGGGGAGATAGCCACTGATACGTCCGGGGGATGGGCGAAAGTCATGGTCGGGGTCTTCGGCGTTGATGCGGCATTCGATCGCATGACCCCGCAACACTACTTGGTCTTGGCTAAGCTTCAATCTTTCCCCTTGGGCAATCCGGATTTGTTCACAAACCAAATCCATACCGGTAATCATCTCCGTGACCGGATGCTCAACTTGAATCCGGGTGTTCATTTCCATAAAGTAGAATTTACCAGATCTATCCAAGAGAAACTCGATAGTGCCTGCCCCAGTGAAGTTGATAAACTGGGCAGCTTTCACCGCAGCTTGTCCCATTTTCTCTCGCAAATCTGAATCTAGAGCAGGGCTGGGGGCTTCTTCTAGAAGCTTTTGATTACGACGCTGAATGGAGCAATCTCGTTCGCCCAAGTGGATGACATTGCCGTAGTTATCCGCCAAAATTTGAAACTCAATGTGGCGCGGACGCTCGATAAATTTTTCTATATAAACGCCGGAATTACCAAAAGCGGCTCCGGCTTCGCCTTGAGCCGCTAGAAAGAGTTTGACGAATTCGCTTTCTTGTCGCACCAGACGCATACCCCGTCCACCACCACCCGCCGTGGCTTTGATCATCACTGGATATCCCATATCCTTAGCGATCGCTAATCCTTCTTCCTCGGATTCTACCAACCCATCACTACCTGGTACAGTCGGAACCCCAGCTTTTTGCATGGTTTCTTTCGCAGTGGATTTATCCCCCATCAACCGAATAGCTTCCGGAGATGGACCAATAAAGGCAATATGATGGTCGGCACAAATTTCCGCAAACCTGGCATTTTCTGACAAAAAGCCATAACCAGGATGAATGGCGCTGGCATTGCGCGTTAGTGCCGCCGCAATAATATTGGGAATATTCAAATAACTTTTACTGCTGGCAGGTTCGCCAATGCAAACCGCTTCGTCGGCAAGTTGGACGTGGAGAGCATTACGATCAACAGTAGAGTGAACTGCAACAGTCGCAATCCCCATTTCCTCACAGGCTCGGAGAATGCGAAGAGCGATTTCTCCCCGATTGGCAATTAATATTTTGTCAAAATTCATCTTCTAGCTTCGATATCAGTACCAGTAGATTGACATTCTCTCCCATCCAATTTGAAACAACCATGAACGCCACATTTCAAATTATCACGGGAGATTCCGAGAGCCTCGTCCTTTGAGCGTTGCGGTAAGGATCTGGCAAGTGCGCCTCTACGGGTCTTCACTAGACTAGCAATATTGCTGCTACTAATCTATGTCAATTCCCCGAATCAAGGCAATACAAGCGCTTCCTGTGCGTACCACGGTGCACCGAACTCCCAATCAGCGCAAGAAGCCGCCGAAAAGGAATTTTCGCTATACCCCTTTTAATATGTCTTGTGCATCTGCTAAATTTCTGTCAGTCTTATATCCGCATTTGGAAAATATGTGAATCCGTACACTTAAATAAATATCATCGGAAATTAGCTCTTACTTTACTATATTTATTTTGTTATGCTATAGTCTGACTTTAGTGAACTTATGCGGATGTGGCGGAATTGGTATACGCGCACGCTTGAGGTGCGTGTGGCTTTGCCTTGCGAGTTCGAGTCTCGCCATCCGCATTTTTTAGTCAATAGTCAATGGTCAATAGTCAATGGTCAATGGACAAAAAACCTGAGACTGTTGACTTTTGACTCTGCCCTAGTTTTTTATGCTTTTATATAGATAGGTGAAGTTTTGTAAAAAATTTTGACTGCTACTTTTACATCGACCAACAACTTAACACGGCACACAGGCTGGCATCGCCTCTCTCCAATTTGGCAAGGTGGCGAGGAAGCGATTCAAAAAGGTTTGCCTCACACTCAGCTGGCACCGACTTGGCAAATGTTACTTTTGGGGGATGGCTCCCCGACACGGCACTTAGAATTGCTTACAGGCGAGCGAACGGAAGTGGATGTCATAGACATGTCATTAATTGGCATGGACTCGGATAATGCTCCTGATCTAATCCAAGCTGTCCCAGGACCACGACTGCGGCGACAGGTTTGGCTGCGTACTGCTTCTGGTCAAAGATTGGCATATGCCACCTCATGGTGGGAAGCTTCTCACGTAGATGAGTATTTGCAAAACCGTTCATTACCTATTTGGGCGAGTTTGGCTCGTCTCCGCACAGAGTTATATCGCGATGTCCAAGGAATTTATTACGGTTACTCAGATGCGCTACAGTCGGGTTTTGATGTCAATGGACCTTTTTGGGGTCGCCACTATTTGTTTTGGCATCATGGACAGCCCCTGACTTTAATTTATGAAGTTTTTTCGCCTTACTTAACAAAATATTTGGGAGCTACTTCTGTCACGCCCGTTCGCCGCTAGGCGTTAGAGCAGGGTAGATTACCTATTAGCGAACCGCATTGCAAGAGCGTCTCCGACAGGAGAAGACACGAAGTACACGTTCGCGCAGCGTCTCCGACAGGAGAAGGAACAAGAGACGGGTAGTTGATAGGTAATCTTGTAGCGGGAAGGGAGTAATACCATTTGAAAAAAGTCTGGCTGTGGGAAAACTGCGGTCAGAAGTTCTTCTTTTTACAAATATTTTAATAAACAAAAAAATTAATAAGAAATTGATCTACTGATTAGTCAAGTTAGCTATATCTTCAAAGTGCTTAACATGACTAATTTATCGCCCGGACACTTTCTGGTGGCGCTCACCGTCCAGTCTACGAGAATCCACCCTACGCTGTATTAATCCGCTGTCACGGCTGGCGCGGGCATCTATAGGAGTTTTGTGCAAGCGTCGTCCAATATTAAACAAAGACGGTAAAAAAGGGTAACTCGCCACAAAAGCACCGCTGATGAAACAGTAGTGATTTGAGAAAAAAATGGTATATCGAGGATCGGAGTATCATTAATTATCAGTAAATACAAATTAATCTAACTAACTGTCCTGAAGAAGGGTAAACCTTTTGGTTTACTGTACCAATCAAACAAGTAATGAGTTCGCAATTGTGAGGTATTAGGTTTCAATGGCACTACCTGTTGTGTCTGTCTCATCAACGAAGAAAAAAAAGAAACCGTCTCTGGTGCTGACGCTATCGGCTGCTGGGTTGTTGATTGGTTTGGGGAGTGCAGCATACTGGCTTTTAACCCTGGGAAAACCATTGTCCAGAGACTTGCCAGTAGGTGCAAATATTATTCCTCAAGATGCCTTATTTGCGGTTTCTTTAACCACCGATCCGAGTCAATGGCAGAAATTGCGCTCGTTTGGCACAAAAGAAACCCAAGCAGAACTGGATAAGAATTTAGTGCAGTTACGCGATCGCTTTCTCACTAATAATGGTTACGACTTCCAAAAAGATATCAGTCCTTGGGTTGGCAACGAAGTAACCATCGCCATTCTTGCCCCAGACATCAACAAACCCGCACCCAAGCCGATAGCCACTGATGGAGATGCTACTACCAACCAGCAGTCGATGGTGATGGTTTTGCCGATAAAAAACCCAGAAAAAGCTAGAAGCATCTTGGCACAACCGAAAGTTCTCAAACAAGGCAAATGGGTAGATCGCACCTATCAAGGAATTGCCATCAAGCAAACCGAGGGAGAAGCTGGAGAAATATCAGCAGCCGTACTCGATGAGCGTTTCCTAGTTATCACCGATAATTCTAAAGCCACAGAACGAGCGATTGATGCTTACAAAAATAAAGCAAGCCTCACCAAAACAGGTGGTTTTGCCGATAATTTCCCGAAAATCGCCAGCTACCAACCCTTTGCCCAGTTTTATGTAAATGTGCCAATAGCTGCCAAAATAGCAGCCGCCTCTCCAACGCGCCATTTGCCGGCTCAAGTTTTAGCTCAACTTCAGAACAACCAAGGCTTAGCGGGGACAATTTCCTTGGAGTCAGAAGGAGTAAGGTTGAAAGGCGTTTCTTGGCTAAACCCGAATAGTCAACGTGTGTTGGCGGTGGAAAACCAAGCTGGGAGTATGCAAAACCGCTTGCCAGGAGAAACCTTAATGATGCTTTCCAACGGCAATCTCAAACGGTCGTGGGCAGATTACGTTTTAACATCTCAGGGAAATCCCCTCTCGCCTATACAACCAGAAAAACTCCGCAGTGGAGTGAAATCTTTGAGCAATAATGAACTTGACTTAGATCGTGATTTGTTAAGTTGGATGGGCGGCGAGTTTTCGGTTTCCGTAATGCCATCGATTGCTAAAGAAGGTTATAAAGAAGATTTTCGTGCGGCTTTAGTGTTTATGGTACAAGCAAGCGATCGCACCTTAGCTGAAACATCCATAAAACATCTGGATGATGTCATGAAAAATCAATACCAATTCCAGATCCAACCTGCGACAGTGGGAAATAAACCTACTGTCAACTGGATTGGACCTTTTGGAACTTTAACTGCTACCCACGGCTGGTTAGATAACGATGTCGCTTTTTTAGTCATAGGCGCTCCTGTTGCCGATAAAATTGTTCCCAGACCCAACAACACATTAGCTAGCACTTTCCCATTCCAAAAAACAGTTCCCTCAGATCCCAATCCTACAAATGGTCAGTTTTTCCTGGATGTGGAACAGACCGTAAAACACTTTCCCTTACCGACTTTATTCTCGAATCAACAAAGTTTACTAGAAGCAACGCGCTCAATTGGTGTGACATCTGCCGTCAGCGACAGTCGTAGTAACCGCTACGACATTTTTATCGGACTCAAAAAAGGTGAAAAACCAGCACCTCTACCCAGTCCCACAAGTACCCCCAATGCCTCTGCCACACCTACACCTATGGCAACTGCATCTCCGTGACAGCCATCAGAAAGGTAAAAAATTCGTCCTTTTGCCTTTTCCATTACCCATTACCCCGTAAACAGATAGGATCAAAAAAGTCAGAATCCATTTTTTCTTTGAATCCACTGGGGAGAACACTTTATGAATTTGGTTGTACTCCAGAACTGGCTGGACAATGCCTCCTTTGCCATCTTATTTCTCACAATGCTGGTTTATTGGTGTGGGGCGGCTTTTCCGAATCTGTCCGCAACTGCTGCTTTGGGGACAGCTGGTATGGCGATCGCTAATTTATGCATAGCTACCCTATTAGGGGCGCGATGGATAGAAGCTGGTTATTTTCCTTTGAGCAATCTTTATGAATCTCTGTTTTTCTTAACTTGGGGAATTACCACCGTTCATTTAATTGCGGAAAATACTAGCCGCAGCCGGTTGGTGGGGGTTTTTACAGCACCTGTGGCGATGTGCATCAGCGCTTTTGCCACCCTGACACTACCATCAGCAATGCAATCAGCTGAACCTTTAGTGCCTGCACTTAAATCTAATTGGCTGATGATGCACGTTAGTGTGATGATGTTAAGTTATGCGGCTTTGATGGTCGGTTCGCTATTAGCGATCGCATTTCTCGTGGTTACTCGCGGTCAAAATATCCAACTACAAGGTAGTTCTGTAGGTACTGGTGGCTATCGCAGCAACGGATACCGCTTGCATAAAGCGGGTGAACTGATTTCTGAAGCGCAAACACCTGTTGCGGAAAATAACGGCTTTGCTCGTTTTGAAAGTAACACTAACGGCAACGGCAAAACCGCAGTCTTAGATACAGTACTTGCCCCTGAGTCTCAAACGCTAACATCCATTGAAACTCTTACACCCCAGCGCCTCAGCCTCGCTGAAACCCTCGACAACGTCAGCTATCGCATAATTGGGCTGGGATTTCCCCTACTAACAATTGGCATCATTGCTGGTGGAGTTTGGGCGAATGAAGCTTGGGGTTCTTACTGGAGTTGGGACCCGAAGGAAACTTGGGCGCTAATTACTTGGTTAGTGTTTGCGGCATATCTTCACTCTAGAATTACTCGTGGTTGGCAAGGGCGTCGTCCGGCAATTTTAGCTGCTACTGGCTTCGTTGTTGTCTGGATTTGTTATTTAGGTGTGAATCTTTTGGGTAAGGGTTTACATTCTTACGGTTGGTTTTTTTAGGAATGTTATTGTTTTTCCCCTTTCTTATGAGAGGGGAAATTTTTAACGAACCGCCTTCGCGAAGCGTCTCCGAAGGAGAAGAAGCCAAGGACGCGGAGGAAGAAAGAGAGAGGGCGGGAGTTGTTTTTGGGATTAAGCGTTATCTCTGGGGAATTATAGATTTAGTTCCAGGAGATTGTTATGGGAAATGGATTTGAGTCTTTAAATCAGGATGATGTTGTAACCGTAAATGTTGACCACCAATACGTAATTGCACATACTACATTCAAGGTAGCCGAATTTGCAAAACAAATGGCAACCAACTGGACTAATTTTGATAATAAGAAAAAGTGGTATGTTGAAAGTGTAGATTGCGAAGTTTTAAAACCTGGTGCTAAACGCTGGCAAAAGGGAAAAGTCCGCATCACTTTAGAATTTTGTCCTGATGAACCGGAATCACCGCTTGATGATCTTCGTCAGCAACTCAAACAAATTGAACATCAATAATATTGCAAAAATTTCATAACGCCCTCAGACTCTTATGTCTGGGGCTATACGAACAAAGCCCACCTGCGTGGGCTAAATGCGTTTTTACCTGATTACTCCTTTGCGATGTAAGATTACTTATTTTCTTCCTTCGTGTCCTTCGTTTCTTCGTGGTTCGTTAAATTTGTATTTTTTGGGCGGGAAACGAGTAGTCCGCCTTCGCGGACTTCGCTTGTGTAGCCGCGATTTTAATCGCCAGGTACGAATCAACAATGAACCGCTCTTTTTGGACTCCCCTCCACGCAAAAATACATCGTACAATCCGATCGCGTCACCTATTTGAACGCAACCAACGGCTATTAGTCGCGGTTTCCGGTGGACAAGATTCTCTGTGCTTAATCAAATTACTGTTAGATTTACAATCAAAATGGGGATGGCATTTAGGTATTGCTCACTGCGATCATCGCTGGCGTTCTGACTCGCAAGCTAATGCTGAGCATGTCGAAAATTTAGCTAAAACCTGGAATATATCGTTTTATTTAGAAACCGCTAACGAACCTTTAAATAGTGAAGCTGCTGCACGCGATTGGCGGTATCAAGTTCTAAGTGCGATCGCAAGCGAACATAATTACAACTATATTGTTACAGGTCACACGGCAAGCGATCGCGCTGAAACCCTTCTTTACAACTTAATGCGTGGTACTGGCTCTGATGGTTTGCAAGCCTTAACTTGGCAACGCCCACTAACTGAGAAAATTGTTTTAGTGCGTCCACTTTTAGAAATCACTCGCACCCAAACAAAAGAATTTTGTCAAGACTTTCAGCTACCAATTTGGGAAGATTCTACTAATCAAGATTTGAAGTACACCCGTAACCGTATTCGCCAAGAGTTATTACCATATTTGCAAGAAAATTTCAACCCCCAAGTTGAATCAGCCTTAGCCCAAACAGCGGAACTTCTGCAAGCTGAAGTGGAATATTTAGAACAAGCAGCCGACCGATTGCGCTCTGAAGCGATGATAGGGAAACAAGAAGAGATACTCCCCACTCCTGTACGGGGGGGGGAACCCCCGCCCCTCCGCGCTTCCCCTAAAACTCAATCGTCGCGTGTTGCAGAAAGCACCATTAGCGTTGCAACGTCGCGTCATGCGTTACTGTTTACAACAAATACTTCCTTGCGCTCCTAGTTTTGAGCAAATAGAGAAACTAACAGCTTTAATTACAGCAGCAAACCGATCGCAAACCGATCCATTTCCTGGTGGTGCGATCGCCAAAGTAGAAGGCGACTGGATATTAATTAGGGACTAGGGACGCTTGGACTGGGGACTGGGAAGAAAATGCTTTTTTCAGGCGTGAATTATTCATAGAGTTCCTAATCTTTAATCCCTAATCCCTAATCCCTACTCCCCAATCCCTAAGATGCTGCCAATTCCGGCTGAGATATCAAACTTAAAATTTGGCGTATCTGGGTAATAGTCTGAAGTTGATAATCACTAGTTTCCTGTACTGTAGCCAAAGATTCAGCAATGCCTTGCAGTTTATGCCGTAAACCATCGAGACAATCCTGAATTGGTTGTAGCGCCTCTTGATAAAGATTAACTTTAGCCCAGTTTTCAGCAGTGGCTATTCGCAATGACTGCAAGTTTTCTTCGATGATTTTTAGTTCTTGGCGCTTCTCTTCTTGCTCTTGGATTTGATTATCAACTATCCCTTGAGTTTGCTCAACGTGAGAACGCAACTGTTCAATTTCACGTTCTAGGTTTTGCAGTTCCTCGGACTGTTTTTGTTGCTGCGCCTCAATTTGCCGCAAAATTGGTACTAAATCTATTTTTTGATCATTTTGTGCATTGGCAAATGTATGTCCTTGTCGCCGCTGCAATACTGCTTGGTGTTGCTTGAGAGATTCCTGTCGTTCTAGCAAACTGCGGCGTTGTCCCACCAATGTTTCGTTCAGCATCTGGTATAGGTCTTTTTCATCTGCCAATTCCATTTCCAAATTGATCTGGTCATTGTCAGATGCGTGGTTTATCTTATTTTGCAGTTCTTCTATAGTTTCTTGTTTTAATTTCAGTTCTAGTTCTTGCTCGTGGACGAAGCTAGAGTCAATTTTCAACTTTTGTTGCAAGTCTTGTACTACCTGTTGCAGTTCTTCTAGAGGCATATTCTCTAAAGCTTCTACATTAACCTGGTGGCTGAGAACCACATCACTAGACATTGCCACCAAAAACTTAATTTGCTGCTGTAAATTTTCCTGGTGTTGCAGCTGCTCAAAGAGCATTCGAGCATATTCTTGTTTGCTGGCAACAGCTATTGTATTCATTTTCAATGCTGTTTGCTGCTCAAGAGAATTTTGGACTTGCTGCCATTCTAGTTGGCGATCGCACTTTGTTTGCTCTAGTCGGTCAATTTGCTCTTGCTGTTGAGTAGCCGCAGTTCTTAGAAATTCTAATTGTTCCCAGTGTGGGTTAAGAGTAGCTTGCTGACTTTCCACCATTTCCAAGGCAAAATTAAGATGCGATCGCACTGTTTGTGTAGGAGCAACTTGAGTGGACAGGCGATCGAGTAACTCACTCAGCACCTGAGATTGCGCCTCATCCAAAACATTAGCCTGCTGGAGTTCTGCTTGATGTTCCTCCAAACGGCGCTGTTCACCACGCAAATGCTCCCAAGCGCCTTGGAGTTCTTGGCGATAGCGCTCAAATTCTTCTCGCAACCGTTCTATTTCCTGGCGGGATGTATCAACTTCCTGCTTTTCAGCTTCTAGGCGTTGAAACTCATCATCCATTTGTTGCAGTTGTTCCGTGCGCGCTTCCATTTCCATTTCGCGGCGATTCAACTCTTGCGCTTGAAACGTCAGTGACTTTTTCCACTGGTCAATTTCTTCTTCCTTGAGCTTAAATTTTTCCAACTGACGAGAAAAATTCTGCAAAATATTAACTAGCGGACGCCCTGCTTCTTGAATTTGCTGCACTTGACGTCCTGGATTCAGCTCAACCAGCACTAGTGCGCCATCGTTTAATTTGCTAGCGTCCTCAGCCGCAATTACTTCTTGGGAGACATTACTCCAACTTTGAACTGTCCGCTGACAAGCCAGTAGTTTCAGTTCTGTTTTGGAACCACCACCGAGTAAGCCGCCTTTTTGTTTTTGTACTTCTGCTAAATACAGCACACCGTTATTCCTTTTGATGCACTTAAAATTGTGTATATATTTATACATTAATTATTGAGATATTGCCTTATTTCACTTATATTTATATATTGGAAAATAAGACAGACAAAACTATTTATAAAAGCGATATTTCGTCTTGGTATTTATAGAACCGACTTGTCGCGTCTTTACATTTTGTACTGATAGCAGTGATGATGACTACCGTGTTATCACTAAGATTGTGAAAGTATCTTAAACGAAGTTAAAGTTTTATAGCAGTTTTCACTCTTAGTGTACAGATCCAAAAGGGGCGCAGCTAGCTTTTGCCCCAAAGTGTGTACCTCATTTATAGGCTTTTATGAGTACAGTTTTGATTGTGGAAGACAGCATCACACAAAGGGAGATAATTACAGACGTCCTGAAAGCGAGTGGCTTAACAGTCACCCATGCCTGTGACGGAGTAGAAGCGTTAGAAGCAATTCAAAGCGCACCTCCCGACTTAGTAGTATTGGATATTGTCATGCCCCGGATGAACGGCTACGAAGTTTGCCGTCGGCTAAAGTCAGATCCAAAAACCCAAAACCTCCCCGTAGTGATATGTTCTTCCAAAGGCGAAGAATTTGATCGCTACTGGGGCATGAAGCAAGGTGCAGATGCCTACATAGCCAAACCGTTTCAGCCAAACGAGTTAGTGGGAACAGTCAAACAACTGCTGCGAGGATAAGGATGAATTTAACATGGTCAGTAACCCGGAGTTTTTAGGAGACAGCGGTCAAGACCACTTCCGTCCTGAATTTCAAGTAGAAAGTCCTGAAGGTGAGTTACATTTACGGTTTTACATTTGCGCGCACCAGGAGTTTGCACTACCAGCTACAGGTATCCGGGAAGTAATTGAACTAAGTCCTGATAAAATCACCCCGATTCCTAATGTTTCTCCTTTACTTTTGGGTACTCTAAATTTACGAGGTCGAGTAATTTGGGTGGCTGATTTGGGACAATTTCTGGGAGAAGCAACGGCGCTAAATACCGACAAAGCGGAAATTCCCGTGATTGCTGTGGAAGCGCAAGACACAATAGTCGGTTTAGCAGTAGAAGAAATCGGTGGTATGGACTGGCTGGACGTGCAGCATCTAGTCGCACCAAATAACGTGCCGGATACTATGGCTCCTTTTTTGCGGGGAGAGTGGTTATTAGATGCTCAAAACAATCAGTGTCTGCGACTGCTAGATCCGTTGGCAATTTTGCGGAGTGCGCGGTGGGCAGGATGAAATTGGGAGACAGGAAATGGAAGCAAGTATAGAAGATTATCTGGAAATATATAAGCAGGCTTGTAAAGCCTACGCGCAACAAAACTATGAAGTTGCCGCCACTTTAGTTGACTCTATTGTAGAAAATTTACCCAATGACCCCAACTGCCATTTGTTGCGCGGTCACGTCTACTACGTTTTGCAGCAGTGCGATGTGGCAAAAGCCGAATACCTTCATGTGTTGCAGTTAAC
The DNA here is from genome assembly GCA_964245695.1 of uncultured bacterium. GTDB lineage: Bacteria > Cyanobacteriota > Cyanobacteriia > Cyanobacteriales > Nostocaceae > Hassallia. The sequence continues at coordinate 13,937 of CAXTNZ010000051.1, forward strand.
TGACGATCAAGAAATTATTAGTTTTGCTCATAATGGTCTTGAAAATGTCAATCAATACCAACAGGAATTAGGCGCTCAGGTCGAGGCGGTAAACGATAATAAGCGAATAAATTCCACACAGATGTCTGATGCACCGACTCCAGACAAAGAGTTGCAATTCGGGGCATTAGAGAACAATGATGCTAACAACTTTGATTTAAATTCTTTTAGTGAGCATCAACAAGGTGTGGAAGTGATAGAACTATCCTTCGGCAACCCATTTGAAATGCCCACAGACAGTACTGTATTTGGTAGAACACTAGAAACCTCAGATACTTCTGGCGATAACCCTTTTGCTTTGAATCAAGAATCATGGCAGTCTGATTCAAATAGTTGGCAGGAAAAATCAAAATTAGAGTTGCCCGCTTTCTGGCAAGAAGATATCTCAGAAAATAAACAACAGCCAGCAGCGAATATCCCAGCAGGTGACGCCAATTATGCTCAGAATAATTTAGAAATTAACAGCAATAATAGTAGTAGCGAATCAACTTTTGAAGAGCTTGTACAATCAACTAGCAATAACTTAGAAAAAGGTTCGGATTTTTGGCTTGAAGAAAATTTGCCAAGGCAAAGCAGTAATGAAGATGAAATACTGATACGTGAAACCTCAATCAAAAATGGTTCAGAACAAAAAAATAATTCGGGATACAATAGTCAAGAAAATAATTTAAAAAATTCATCATTAAACGGGAATTTCGCCTTTGAGGAAAAGTCTGCAAGTTCAGGCTCAACATCTTTAAATGAAAACGTATTGGATGATGAGGATAGTTTTGACTTTGAGGCTTTTGAGTCTACCTTTGGCTCGGATGGGTCAACTGCGGAGGAAGATACAAACACTATACTGAGTGGAAATTATTCTCAGAGCAACAACTTAGAGTTTTTAGAAGACTTTGATGCATTTGACGATTTAGGAAACCTTCCCGGTTTTGACATCACAGAAAAAAGTTCTAGCATTGGTGAAGCGCCGATGCCTTCTGGCTCATTGGAAATTAGTGGCAGATCAAGCAAAAAAGTCTTGGAGATTACTTCAAAAACTGAAACTAGCGATCGCCAAGTTGAAATATTCAGTATCACTGGTTCACAACAAGCAGTCCCAGTCTTTACGCCAGCAGATGTCTCGACAATAGAACCTGTTATTGATGTCGAGCAAGGCTTGTTAGCGCCATTGGAAAATGCTTCCCTAGAACACAAACAATGGATCATCGCTGGCACTGTAGGTATTGTTTCGGCGGTGGTTGTAGCCGCAGTCAGTTTCGGCGCTGCTAACTTTTCTGCTCCCCAACAACGGGAGAGTGTGCAAAATACAGGATGGGTGATGGCACTAGCCGCAGGACTTGCCAGTTTTGGCACCACCAGTTTTATGGCGAATCTCACACTCAAGCAAGTTCAAAGGACAACGAAGGATCTACAAAATCAGTTTGATGCGGTGCGTCAAGGAAATCTCAATGTCCAAGCCCCGGTGTATTCAGAAGATGAATTAGGACAGTTAGCCGCTAGCTTCAACGAAATGGCCCGGGTAATTTCCACCACCACAAATGAAGCTCAACGTAAAGCTCTGGAACAAGAGGAGGCAAAAGAAAACCTGCAACGCCAAGTGATTCGGCTGTTAGACGATGTGGAAGGAGCCGCGAGGGGAGATTTGACGGTGCAAGCCGAGGTGACAGCGGACGTACTGGGAGCTGTTGCTGATGCTTTTAACCTGACAATTCAAAATCTGCGGGATATTGTCCAACAGGTGAAAGTGGCAGCGAGGGAAGTGACAAAAGGGGCAACCAACTCAGAAACCTTTGCTAGAGCATTATCTAGTGATGCCTTGCGGCAAGCAGAAGAATTGGCAGTAACGCTCTCATCCGTGCAGGTGATGACAGACTCGATTCAACGGGTAGCGGAAGCGGCGCGGGAAGCGGAAACTGTCACTCGTGAAGCTAGCGCCTTTGCGCTTAAAGGTGGGGAAGCGGTGGAAAATACCGTGGTGGGGATTCTGGAAATTCGCGAAACCGTTGCCAAAACCACCCGGAAAGTGAAGCGATTAGCGGAATCTTCCCAAGAAATTTCTAAGATTGTGGCGTTGATTTCCCAAATTGCCTCCAGAACGAACTTGTTAGCACTCAATGCCAGTATTGAGGCAGCGCGAGCTGGAGAAGCCGGACGAGGGTTTGCGATCGTTGCCGATGAAGTGCGCCAGTTAGCAGATAGATCGGCTAAGTCGTTGAAAGAAATTGAAGAAATTGTGCGGCAAATCCAGAGCGAAACTAGTTCTGTGATGACGGCAATGGAAGAAGGCACACAACAGGTAATTCAAGGTACAAAATTAGCAGAAGAAGCCAAGCGATCGCTTGAAAACATCATTCAAGTAGCAAATCGCATTGACATTCTTGTGCGCTCTATTACCACCGACACTGTGGAACAAACGGAAACCTCTCGCGCCGTGGCTCAGGTGATGCAATCTGTAGAAATCACAGCACAAGAAAACTCTCAAGAAGCACAGCGAGTTTCCGGTGCTTTACAACACTTGGTAGGTGTGTCTGGCGACTTGACCACCTCAGTTGAACGTTTTCAAGTGGAAACCATCGAATCAAGGTAATTTGTCAATAGTCCAAAGTCCAAAGTCTAAAGTTTAAAGTCGAAATATTGACTCTTAATTCTTGACTCCTGACTCTTGACTCTTGACCTTTTTTGAATTCAAAATTCACTAAGAACGCTCATTCAAAATTAAGAATTAAGAAATAATTTTTAATTAATTAATTTTGGGTTCAAGCCCCCACCACAATATGCAGATTTGGTGGTCTTCACTCTTCGTGGCGAGTTCAAGCCCCCACTAATTGTCTTTTTTTTGAATTTTGAATTTTGAATTTTGAATTCCCCGAAGGGGTTGACTCTTGACCCTTGACTAATGACTCTTGACCCTTGACTAAAAAACTACTATGCTGCCGGCACAACAACGCATTTTGGGTTACTTTATTGAAGAAGCAACAGATCACCTGAATACGATTGAGCAGGGGTTGTTAAATCTCCAGAGTACCCTGAACGATCCGGAAATGATTAACGAAGTTTTCCGGGCGGCTCACTCTATTAAAGGAGGAGCGGCGATGCTTGGTCTGAGTAGCATTCAGCACACGGCTCACCGTCTAGAAGACTGTTTCAAAATTCTCCAACAGCATCCGGTTCAGATTGACGAGAAGTTAGAAACTTTGTTTCTCGGTGTATCTGATACTCTGAAAGCGCTGTTAGAGCATTTGTCCGAACCATTTGGTTTGACAGAAGATGTAGCTAAAACTCTGATGTCAGAAGCCGAGCCGGTCTTCCAATGGCTGCAAGAGCATCTAGAAATGCTTGTACAACAAGGAAGCAGTGGGGTAAGAAGTAATACAGAAACGGCAGCAACACACTCACAAGTAGCACCCAAAGAAAATGAAAGTTGGGGCGAGTTTCAGGCGATTGTGGTACAAAAACTACGAGAGATGTTGCAACTGTTTAGGCAACCAGCAACACTCGAAACTAGGCAACAACTTCAGGAATGCTGTCACGAATTAGCCAGACTTGGTGAGACGTTGAATTTATCAAAATGGAGTCGTTTGTGTAGCTTAGCAGGAAGTGCGATCGCGCTTTTTGAAAACAGCTATCTAACTTTAGCAAAAACAGTTATTACCGAAATTAAACAAGCTCTGGAATTAGTTATACAAGGTAGAGATGCCGAGATAGCAATTAGTCCGCAACTAAAAGCACTCTTGAGTGACTTAGAAAGTGACTTGTTAGAAACCACCGATGATTTTATTACCGAACCTGCAAGTACTCTCGACACTGCCAACTATAGCGAAGTAACTCCACCAACAAGAGATAATTCCCCCAGTGACGCTGCTATGCAGCCTTTCGAGTTGGAGCCACAAGACAGCATAACTAATTTAAGTGAACTATCCGCATCCCTGAATCTCGAAAATGAAGACAGCATAACTAGTTTAACTCAACTATCCGCATCCCTGAACCTGGAAAGTGAAGACAGCATAACTAGCTTACCTGAGATGTCCGCACCCCTGAACCTGGATGAAGACAGCAGAACTAGCTTAAGTGAGCTAGCCGCACACCTGAATCTCAACCAAGATGCTGTCAAAAACATATTCCCAGGTGATACCAACGATAGTGAAGACGACGCACCTTTTAACAATAGAAATATTGAGTTGAACAAATTAGAGGTAGGAATAGGCGATTTAAATGCCCTTGCCGACTTTGTTGAAGGTGAGACTGCTGACTTGGATGAAACTAGGCAGAAAGTAGAAATTTTAAACAATACCTATGCCAGTGAATTGGAAATTAATATCAGCAACAGCAACACAGAAGATGCTGATAGAGATTTAGCGGATTTACTATCCTTTGAGAAAGAACCTAGCAGTGATGAGCGCCAAAAAAACACTACTGAAAAAGAAGACTTAACTTTTTTTCAGTTATTTGACGGCTTCATAGAACAAGATAATTTAGAAGCGAAAAATAAAGAAACAACTGTTACAAACCTTGACTTAAGTAATATTTCCCTTCCTGATATAGAAACAAATATTACCCAACCCCAGGAAGAAGACTTTCCCTGGGAGATTTTGTTTCCTGAGCCGGAAGAAGATACAACACCGCCGAAGACAAAATCAGAATTAAATGATTTATTTGATACGTTAATCTTGCCTGCAACAGCACCAGAGTTTTCTCAGTCAGAAGAAGATTTTAGCGACTTTTGGGTTCAAGATGCCGAAGAAAAACAACGCGATACTCCTTTGGAGTCGTTGCACGAACGCAAATTTGATTCGCTAGTTGATCCGGATGCCGCAACGTTAGAGGAAAGTTTGTTTGCCGCTGCTTCTGGTGACATTTTTGCTAGCAGCGAGCAACAACCGTCCGGAGAAAATTTGGATCGGGAAGATTTGGATATCACTTTCCCTGACCAATATCTGATATTCCCATCGGATGCAACCAATGATTTGTTTGCGGAATTGGCACCAACCGAGTCAACGATTTCCTCTGCGGCTAGCGAAAGCGAATCTCCCCAAGAGATTCGCAACTCGCAACAACCCGGCAGTCATTTGGAGCCGAGAAATCCGTCGGCGACCATGTCGCCAGAAGCTGTGGATTTCGCTCCAGAATTTACCAACCAGTCTGGAGAAACATCTTTTGATTCTCTTCAATCAATTGCTGATTTGGAATTAGATTTTTTGGATACTTTTGACCAAAACAACGAGGAGAATCAGCAAGTCTCGTTTAAAGATACACCAACCAAAAATTCTTTATTCCAGCAACCCCAAGATTTAGTCGATGATTTATTTGCTAAAGAAACTGAATTTGAGGTGGCATCAATGCCGACAACGCCGGCAACCTCAGAAACAAAGGTATTAGAAGACGATGCTGCTTTGGAGTATATCAGGGCACAAGCAGAGGAAATAGATGATGGAGAAACGCCATTCGCGTCTGTTTTAGATGATTTTGCTGACTTGGAAGCATTGCTGGGTGAGGAAAATGATTTCCTGACAGCGCCAAATCAGGTTACACCAGTTGCTGCTAACAACGTTATCAATCAGGCTTTTTTATCGCCAGAACTAGCGGATGAATTTAGTGATTTAGAGCAACTGCCCATTGCCGAGCAAACGATATCGCACTCACCAACGGTAATATCGAGCACCAGCAAAAATCAGCGCCCCCCGCGTCGTGGTGCGAGATTTGAAGAAACAATGCGGGTTCCAGTGAAGCATCTGGGCGATATGAGCAACTTGGTTGGGGAGTTGGTGGTAAATCGCAACACCTTAGAGCAGAATCAAGAACGCCAGAGACAATCACTAGATAACTTGCTGCATCAGGTGCAAGAACTCTCGGATTTGGGGTCGAGGATGCAAGAATTATACGAGCGATCGCTACTAGAAGGTTCTCTATTAGCTAGCCGCAAAAACAAAGAATCTGTCTCCCACGCTAATGACTTTAATTCGGACAGGGGTTTTAGCGAGCTAGAAATGGATCGCTTTACTCCCTTCCACACACTTTCCCAGGAAATGATAGAAATGATCGTGCGCGTGCGAGAGTCAGCCAGTGACATTAACTTTGTTAGCGAAGAAACCGAGCATGTGGCGCGGCAATTGGGACAGGTAACTACCCAACTGCAAGAGAAACTGACAAAAGCGCGAATGCAGCCTTTTTCTCAAGCCATCGATGGCTGGCAACGAGGAGTGCGCGACATAGCCATCAAATATGGCTCTCAAGTGGAACTTGTAATTGAAGGTGGGGATACTTTCATTGACAAGATGATTGTAGAGCATTTGAGGACTCCTTTAAATCATCTGCTGAATAATGCGATCGCCCACGGCATTGAAACCCCACAAAAGCGCACATCCCAGGGTAAGCCAAACCAAGGAATAATCACTGTTCGTGCCTTCCACCAAGGGAACCAAACCGTGATTTCCGTCAGTGATGATGGTGCTGGTATTGACCTAGAACAAGTAAAGGCAAAGGCAATAAAACTAGGTTGGATTACACCACCGCTGGCGAAAATTATGTCTGACCAGGATGTCTACGAGCTACTATTTATGCATGGTTTCAGTACTAAAGACCAAGCGGATCAATTGGCAGGTCGCGGCATCGGGATGGACGTAGTTCGCACGCTTGTCAGCGAAATCCGGGGGACGATTAATATTGATTCTACTGTAGGCAAGGGAACTACCTTCACTATTCGTCTGCCGCTAACCCTGAGTATTTGCAAAGCTGTTTGCTGCGTCTCGGATAAAGCGATAATTGCCTTTCCAATGGACGGTGTGGAAGATACTTTAGACATACCTGTAAAAAGTATTCAGCAAAATGCTGACGGGCAAAAATTTATTTCCTGGCGTGATACAATGCTGCCATTGCGACCGCTGAAGGAAATTTTAACCTTCAATCGTCAACTCAGTCGAGGTAGCGTTTATGGTGGTAATCGCGCCGACGATATAATTTCTGTAATTGTAGTGCGATCGGCAAATACTTTGATTGCCCTAGAGATTGACCAAGTACTCAACGAGCAAGAAATTGTAATTAAGCAATTTGAAGGACCAGCCCCGAAACCAATTGGTGTGGCTGGCGCTACCGTCCTCGGTGATGGTCGGATTATGCCCGTCGCTGATGTGCTGGAAATAATCGACATCTTCCAGGGACGGACTGCTAAACAAAGTAGTGTCACCTGGGAACAAAAAACTACTTTCACTTTGCCAGATACATCTGCGACAAAGATTGACCCGACAGTGTTGATTGTCGATGACTCAATTACAGTCCGCGAGTTGCTTTCTCTCACCTTTAACAAAGCAGGTTATCGCGTACAACAAGCCCGTGATGGTCAGGAAGCTTGGGATAAACTCCGCTCTGGTCTCCCCTGCGATATCGTATTTTGCGACATCGAAATGCCCCGCTGCGATGGTTTGGAGTTGCTTTCTCGCATCCAGAAAGACCCCACCCTCAACCATCTGCCCATAGCTATGCTCACCTCCCGTGGTGCTGATAAACACCGACAAATGGCAGTACAACTAGGTGCTAGCGGCTACTTCACTAAACCTTATCTCGAAGAAGCCTTACTTGAAGCTGCTTCACGGATGCTGAAAGGAGAAAAGCTGGTTAACAGTGCTAATAACGCGTAATAACAGTAGTAAGCGATTCATCGCTTAATTTTGGGCACTTCAGTGCCCACTACGAGCTTAAATTTATGTTGATTTTTTCGTAAATTATCGTATGCAAGAAAAATGCGCTCACTAAAGTGCTTTTAGTATCGCGGCTATTTTTCGTAACTTTATTCGCTGTAGTTATTTTCTGGAGGGGGTTGCTACCTAATGCGATCGCCCTTAAGCGGGTGCTCCGCACCATCGTGGTTTCCAAAGCTCAGATACCGAGCAATTCTCAAGCTTTAATTCAGCCGGATGTGCTTCCAACCCCTAAGTGAGGTTTTATCTTGGAACTATATCACGAAAAAATTAGCATTTACTATGCAAGGGCGAAAAATACCTGACTTACCCACCCAGCCCGAAAAGCGATCGCAACGGCTAGGAATTGCTTCGTGCCTCTCTACGAGACGCTACGCGAAGGCAATGATATTATCCCCAAATTCGTTGTAGATTGAGTATAAAACCAGGTAAAACATTTTCCCCAGAAATAGTTTGAGGTAATTTTAAAACTTCCACATCTTGTCCTGGACGATAAATTTCTACTTCCTGTTTTTTTCGGTTGATCAACCAACCCAATCGACAGCCATTTTTCATATATTCATCCATTTTGTCTTGAACTTTTTTCAAAGTGTCGGATGGTGACATTATTTCAATGACAAAATCAGGACATAGGGGAATAAATTTTTCTTTTTGCTCTTTAGTCAAAGCATCCCAACGAGATTTTTCTAGCCAAGAAACATCTGGAGAACGGTCAGCCTCTGAAGGTAAAGTAAATCCAGTTGATGAATCAAAAACTTCGCCCAATTGATTTTGTTCATTCCATGATGCTATTTGAAGAATTAAATTAACATTACTTCTCCCTGTTTCTCCTCCCGTAGGTGGCATTATAATCAATTCTCCTTGGGCATTGCGTTCTAATTTTAATTCGGGGTTTTCTTCACATAATTGATAAAACTGCTCTCTTGTCAGTTTAATTACAGAATTGAGGTTTAATGTAAGTGCTGTCATATCAACCTCTAATTAACTCATCTATTATCAAAAATAGCATCGGCGACTATAAGTCGCGGCGTTGCGCGTATAAACTCCGCATGACAAGGACTTAAGAAAAGTTGAAACCCGCGTATTAGGCGGGTTTAGTCTGTGTAGCTGCGATTTCAATTGCCCAGTACTGCTTGATTTCCTTGTTATTGATGATGTGGGCGATGTCTACGACGGGCTACGCCTACGCACTGTCTTTCTTTGCCAAGATTTAGGAAGGTTCTATCTTAGAACTATGTCACCAAATAATTAGCATTTACTATGACCACCGAAAAACACCTGACTTACCCATCCAGTCCGAAGAGCGATCGCGTTGATAACTACCACGGTACTACAGTTGCAGATCCTTACCGTTTCTTAGAAGACCCCGACTCAGAAGAAACCAAAGCTTGGGTTGAAGCACAAAATAAAGTTAGCTTTGGCTACCTAAACGAAATTCCCGCTAGGGAAAAAATTAAGCAGCGTCTCACCAAATTGTGGGATTACGAAAAATATAGTATCCCCTTTAAAGAAGGCGAAAACTACTTTTATTTCAAAAACGATGGACTGCAAAACCAAAGCGTTCTTTACACCCTGAAAACCCTCGACGGTGAACCGAAAGTTTTACTCGACCCTAACAAACTTTCAGAAGATGGTACCGTTGCCCTTTCGGGATTATCCATCAGCGAAAACGGTAAACTTTTAGCATACGGTTTATCCACCGCTGGTTCTGATTGGCAAGAGTGGAAAATCCGAGATGTCGAAACTGGTGAAGACTTGCAAGACCACCTGAAGTGGATTAAATTCTCTGGCGCATCGTGGACAAAGGATAATCAAGGTTTTTTCTACAGTCGCTACGATGAACCAAATGAAAAAACCAAATTGGAAGATGTCAACTATTATCAAAAGCTTTATTACCACAAACTGGGTACATCCCAATCAGAAGACACATTAATTTACGAACGTCCAGACCAAAAAGAATGGGGATTTGGTGGTGGTGTCACAGAAGATGGACATTATTTAGTAATTTCAGTTTGGTTGGGAACTGACCCGAAAAATTTGTTTTTTTACAAAGATTTGACTAACCCAGATGCAGAAGTAGTCGAACTAATTAATCAATTTGAGGCAGATTATAGCTTTATCGACAATGATGATAGCGTCTTTTATTTTCGCACTGATTTAGATGCACCCCGCGCAAGAGTTATTGCAATTGATACCAAAAATACTGGAAAATCAGCGTGGCAAGAAATTATTCCCCAAGCGGCGGAAACTTTAGAAAGTGTCGGCATACTCAATAACCAGTTTGTCGCAGATTATCTCAAAGATGCTCACAGCCAAGTCAAAATTTTTGACCTCAATGGTAAATTTGTCCGAGAGGTAGAATTACCCGGACTTGGTTCAGCCGGAGGCTTTAACGGCAAGCGTCATGATACCGAAACTTTTTATAGTTTCACTAGTTTTACCACACCGCCAACTATTTATCGCTACGACATAGTAAGTGGAAAAAGTCAAGTTTTTCGGCAGCCGAAAGTAGATTTTAACCCGGCTGATTATGAAACTAAACAAGTTTTCTATCGCAGCAAAGATAATACGCAAGTGCCGATGTTTATCACCTATAAAAAGGGGATTAAACTTGATGGAAATAATCCCACATATCTGTATGCTTATGGCGGTTTTAATATCTCTCTAACTCCGAGTTTTTCTGTTGGTACCTTAGTATGGCTAGAAATGGGTGGTGTTTATGCTGTGCCGAATCTACGCGGTGGTGGTGAGTATGGTGAAGAATGGCATCAAGCGGGAATGAAGCTGAAAAAGCAGAATGTCTTTGATGACTTTATTGCTGCTGCTGAATGGTTGATTGGCAATGGATATACAAAGGTGGAAAAATTGGCGATCGCTGGTGGTAGCAATGGCGGATTATTAGTAGGTGCTTGTATGACTCAGCGTCCCGATTTGTTTGGTGCAGCTTTGCCAGCAGTCGGGGTGATGGATATGTTGCGCTTTCATAAGTTTACCATCGGCTGGGCTTGGATTTCTGAATATGGTTCGCCGGATAACCCAGAGGAGTTCAAAGCGCTTTATGCTTATTCGCCACTGCACAACCTCAAACCTGGTACAGCTTACCCAGCAACGATGATTACTACAGCCGATCATGACGATCGCGTTGTACCTGCTCATAGTTTCAAATTTGCCGCCGCTTTGCAAGCAGCTCATACTGGTGAAAAACCAGTGCTAATTAGAATTGAGACGAAAGCGGGACATGGTGCGGGTAAACCAACAGCTAAGATTATCGAAGAAGCCGCAGATAAGTGGGCTTTCTTGGTGCGTACCCTGAATATCGAAGTTTAGCTTCGCGCTAAATAGCCGTTTTCAATTGGGTGGAATACAGGTTTTTCGTAAGGGCACAACTGCCGTTGTGCCCAATAGCGCATATTGTATGCAAACGCTCATCCCTATATTTAATAGTAATAAAAAATATAGTTTATCTTTGCTGGTTGCTACAAATAGCGATAAAACGCACCAATAGTCAGGGCAACGATTATCGGGATAATGATAGGGACAGCAACTATAAGTCCCCATTTGCCAAAGCGAATTTCTTGACCATCAGCTTTTAGAACTGCAATCAAGCCAACAGTTCCCATCAATAGCCAGATACACCCAAAGACTATGAAAATAACGAACGAAGAGTCATTCATTTTCTTAAATCTAGTTATAGTTTACAAAAGTTTGATAAGGTTACAAAGGCGATCGCTCATTAAACTAGTAACTGGGAAAACCTGTATTTGTTTAATTTTAATTTTTTAAAGCTATAATATATCATTTCTTTAAGTCTTTCATTGCTTCCGTAACAGCTGTTACACATTTAATTTGTATAGCCTTAGCAGGCAAAATGCTTGTCAAGATAGACTAGAACCACTTAAATTTTAGGTTTTGAATTTCGATTGCTTACAATGCCCTTCCTTCCTAAACTGCGTCCATACATTCTTATAGGGTTGTTCTTCAGCCTTTTCCTCAGTCTAGATTTGTTTTCAGGCAATTTTACTAATGCCGCAACGCCAACTACAGTAGCACCACCTGTGTCTGGTTCAGCGCTTACCCAAGGGGTGACAAAAACGGTATTAGACAACGGTTTAACTGTGCTAACCAAAGAAATCCATACTGCACCAGTGGTCAGCGTGCAGGTTTGGTATAAAGTTGGCTCTCGCAACGAGGGAACGGGAGAAAGTGGTATCTCCCACCAGCTTGAACATTTAATGTTTAAAGGCACTTCTACCCGTCCAGTACAGTTTGGTCGGCTGTTTAGTGCTTTGGGGAGTCAATTTAATGCTTTTACCAGCTATGACGAAACCGCCTACTATGGTACGGTGCAGCGAGACAAACTCGAAGCACTGCTAACCTTGGAAGCCGATCGCATGGAAGGGTCTGTCATTGGACCCGACCAACTTAAAAGTGAAAAGCGCGTAGTCGTTTCCGAATTGCAGGGGTACGAAAATTCACCTAGCTATCGTCTGGGGCGGGCAGTGATGAGGGCTGCATTCCCCAGTCGCACCTATGGCTTACCTGTAGGAGGCACAAAAGCCGATGTAGAGCAATTCACGGTGGAGCAGGTACGGAATTATTACCAAACCTTCTACAGCCCAGATAATGCCACATTGGTGATTACAGGGGATTTTGCTACACAACCGACACTGAAAGTTGTTAAAGATACTTTCGGCAAGGTTGCCAAACGCCCAAAGGTGGTTCCACCAAAAACTTCAGTAACTTCTCCTACTCCTACGCCTAAGGGCGCACCAATCGTCCTTAAAGAACCAGGGAGTGCAGCACTGCTGCAAGCGATATATCCCCTACCAGACATTAAGCATCCGGATGTCCCGGCGATCGATTTAATGGATGGTATCCTGACCGGCGGTCGTAGTTCCAGACTTTATCAGGATTTGGTAGAATCAGGACTCGCCAGTTCAGTTAGTGCCAGTGCCGCAGAACTAATTGAACCGGGTTGGTATGAAATTAACGCTACGGCTGCTCCTGGTCAAGAGCTATCAAAAATTGCCTCTGTGCTGCAACAATCCTTGACTAAACTGCAACAGCAGCCAGTCACCGAGGAAGAATTAAACCGAGCGAAGACGCAACTGCAAGCCGCTTTTATACTGAATAACCAGGATATCACCAGTCAGGCAAACCAACTGGGATATAACCAAACTGTTGCTGGAGATTATCGCTATGTAGAAGGGTATTTGGCAGCGATCGCTAAAGTTACCCCAGCTGATGTGCAGAAAGCAGCGAAAACCTACCTAAATCCGGCTAAACAAACTATCGGCTTCTTTCAACCCACCCAACCAGATGGTAAACCAGGAACTTCTAATGCAGGTTCTGGTCGCACCGCCGAGAACTTTAGCCCCGGTAAGCCAGTAGATCCCGCAGAACTGGCTAAATACCTTCCTCCCGCCACATCAGCCACCGCTGCGACTAAACAATCGCTACCACAACAGTTTACCTTAGCGAATGGGTTGCGGGTTCTTTTGCTGCCTGACCACAGCGTCCCCACGGTGAACCTCAGCGGACAAATTGACGCCGGGGCTGAGTTTGACAATAATCAAAAAGCTGGGCTAGCGAATTTGACTGCTGCTAACTTAATGAATGGCACACAGACGCAAAATGCCCTAACCCTAGCGAAAACCTTAGAAGACCGAGGAGCCAGTTTGGGCTTTAGTGCTAGCCGTGAAGGAGTCAGTATTGGCGGTCAAGGTTTGTCAGCGAATCTGCCGATATTGATTCAAACTATGGCAGATGTGGTGCAAAATGCGACATTCCCAGCCGATCAGCTTGAACTAAGTCGGCGACGGTCATTAACGAGTCTGAAAGCACAGCTAGATGACCCCCGTGGACTGGGACGAAGGATTTTCCAGCAGGCAATTTACCCAGAAAATCACCCGTTTTATAGCTTTCCTACAGAAGAAAGCTTAAAGGGCATTACTCGCGATGATTTGGTTCGCTTCTACCAAGAACATTACCGACCAGATACGACAACGATCGCTTTAGTGGGTGATTTCGATCCAGTTAAGGTGAAAGCTTCTCTCAATCAGGCGTTCGGCAAATGGCAGGCAAAAGGTAAGCCACCAGTTCTCAACCTGACCTCAGTACCTTTGCCGCAAAGTTTGAAACGTCTTAACCAAGTAATTCCCGGTAAGGCAGAGGCAGTTACTTACATTGGCTACAACGGCATCTCACGCAAAGACCCTCGTTTTTATGCAGCGTTGGTACTGAATCAGATTTTGGGTGGTGATACTTTGTCTAGCCGCTTGGGTACTGAAGTGCGCGATCGCCAAGGTTTGACTTACGGCATTTACAGTGCTTTTGCCGCTGGAGTCAATCCAGGTCCGTTCTTAATTCAGATGCAAACTTCTCCTGGAGATGCCAATAAAGCGATCGCTAGCGCGATCGCCTTACTTAAACAGGTGCGAGAGCAAGGAGTCACTGAAGCTGAATTAAACTCGGCAAAACGCTCAATTACCAACAGTTACCCCGTGGATTTAGCGAATCCTAGCGATGTATCGAGTATTATTTTGAGTAATGCTATCTACGGGCTTTCGCCAGCGGAAATTCGAGAATTTCCCAAGCGCGTTGAGGCAGTGACGATGACTCAAGTACAGCAAGCAATACAGCAGTTAATTAATCCCGATAAGCTGGTGATTGTCACCGCAGGACCAGGAGAAACTGCCACCAACGGACGCTGATTGTTTGTTGTAACATCTTCTACGCTCAATTAGGTAGGCGATGCTCTACCTAATTGGAAAAATAAATGAGATGACGGACGATAAGCCGCTAAGTGTATAAGCGATCGCTCTTATTGTCATTACTATTGCCACTCAGCCTTGATATCGGCTCTACCAGGTTGTATACAACTAAACGTTTGTTTGTTCGTTACACCATACCAACCCCCTCTTGTTGAGTAAACAGCAAGAGGGTTTTTATTTGTGACCAAAGTCATCGCGTTATTGGTATAAAAATAAGAGTGTGATATTTATGGTTATTACTTCGCTATATGTGTAATTAATAGCCATCATCGCCCAATAGAAGCGCGAGTACTTATTTCCAAAATAGTACTCTTGGGATTCCGTAATCCCTGTGAAGTTGCTTGAAACTTATTCTGTAGCCAAAAAATCTCAAAGAGAATTTAAGAGGATGTCTACTGCAATTAAATGTCCTACCAATAGACCAACTTTGCAATTTGGTGCAAGTAGTCCATTTGTCAAAGAAATGCAAAAAGCCCTAAACCAGCGGCTAGCAGAACTCGATACTTTATCAGATCATCCTCTACAGGTTCTTGTCACCAGTTACTTTGGCGAACAAACCCAGGATGCTGTTAAATATTTTCAGTGCCTTGCCTTCCTCAAGGCAGATGGCGTTGTCGGAAAAGATACCTGGGCATATCTGTGTGAAGGAACTAATAGCCTGCCAGAGTTGAGTCAAGGAAGTAGTGGTTTACTAGTGAAAGCAGTTCAGCAGGCGCTCAAGGATGGTAAATACTATTTTGGTGCAGTCGATGGCATCTTTGGCGCAAAAACCGCTTTTGCAGTACAAGCTTTTCAAGCATCCCGCTACCAGAAAAGCGATGGTGTCATTGGATACCGGACTTGGAGCGCATTAAGCCGAATGGATGCCCATATCTCTAGCTGTATTATGAATATTTTTGACTAAAAATCTCTAGGCTCTGCCTCCAGCAAGGCATTCTCCGGCAGAGCCAAGAAACGAGAAAGGCGCTTATGGTGAAATGCAATAATGTCTTAACCTGTCACCGATGATTTATGGGAATTATTAATTTTGAATGAGCGAATGAGCGAATGAGCGAATTCCCCCTAAGGGGGTTGACTTATTTTTCCATGAACACCAAATCTTCAGGCTGAACAGTTAATTTGATATTTTGACCATCAACTTTAACCACAAAGTCGAATCCAGTAACATGACCGTCTGGAAGAATTATCACTTTATCATTGCGAGATTCAAGGAACTTAATAAATCCATCTAGAGCCACACTACCATCATTGATAGCAAGATAATCAAGCAATCGGCGAAACAGCTTGGGTAATATGACAACTTTGTCGGTGATGGTTTCCAGTTCTTTTAAGACAAAACCCTGATTAGTTTTGTCTATCCCCCACAAACCCTTTTTTTCACTACGGGCTTTTTCCGCGACATCACTCAACTGCTTGCGGATGTCCGGATATAACTTGGAGTAAAAGGTAGGGTAAGCTAGCCCTTTAGCCAAGAGATGGTAATTGGCGCTCTTTTTTAGTAAAGTTTTATCTAAGTAGATGTCGCTACCATCCTCTTGTTCCGAATTGCCTTTAAATACAAAAACTACAGGTCTGCCATACATGTCTGCAAAACGGGTGACAATGAAACCAGGAACTTCTTCCGGTTCAGCCGCAGTGATTACTTGATTAGAACCACGAGTAATTTTCTTAAATCCCAAGAATGTTAGCAGTTCGCCAGCAGCTGCATCAGCAAATTCTAATGGCTGGTGCTGCATACCTATAGTACCCCCTTTCGGATGGTAGTGTGTTTCCAGTGCATCGATACTATCTAAGCGTAGCTGTGCCCCTCCTGAGTGGTTAGTCCTGACTCGTGTCTGCAATTTCTTCCAAAGTTCCGGGTTGTGAGGATAAAACCGGATAGAATCGCCATCAGGAGCAGTTTTCACTACTCTGAAGTTGCCTTGGATAACAGTTATTGTCATTTTTCGAGTTCCTTTAATTAAGATGAACCACAACACTTAGTTGTACAGTAACTTTGGTAACAGCGAAAAGCTTTGGCTTTTTTTGGCATCTTAATTTGGAAATCCACTTGAGCGATCGCCTAACCTTCGCGCAAAAACTCTGGTACATTTTCTACAAGGCGAGTCATTATACAAGATTGCAT